>CAZZYE010000040.1:0-18935 GCA_964658145.1 uncultured Stigonema sp. | reverse complement strand
GAACTCTTAACGGGGAACAGGGAAATCCCCATACTTAAAAGCAGGGGATTTGTATAAGGACGCAGTATTTAAGAGCGCTTGCTCAATCGAAATACATATTTCTTTTTCTTCCATAAATGAATTTAGGGGCTTCTACCTTTTCTTCCCCTGTTAAGAGTTCCCCGTTCCCTGTTCCCTTTTTTTGGTCATTTGCTATGGTCGCTTTTTCGGTAGATCCTTTTTGTTGGCTGAAGATTGTGATTATATGTTTAGTGATGAATTCTACAACCGTAATAGGCAACATTAGCTTACTTGTGGCTGAAGTAGATGAATATTTTGTTGAAACCGATCAACATGAGGAACTTGAAAATTGAAGCCCAAAAGCTAAGAAAGTACTGTAATCAGACAGGCAGACCAGCAATGGATGTAATTCGGGAACTCATTCAAGGATTGCCTGTGCGCCCTGGAATAGCGAGCGCACCACATCTGCATGAGTGTAGCCGTTGGCTGTTTTTAGCCACTGGTACTGTTAGCCATGCGGGAGGGTAAAAAGCCAGGGTAGAATTCCTCGCGGTTTTGATTGCGTTGTAAGATTTGTTTTTCCACCAATTCTAGACGGTCTTGCAAGCTTTTTAGAACATTAATGGCTCGCGGATCTTGAAAACTATTCACCCCAAAATCTGTAAATGCCTTTGGATCGAGCTTGGTGCCAATTCCTGCCATCACATTGACCTGAGCAAAGGTTTGCTCTACGCCAGGGAGAAAACGAGTTAGACTTAATTCGTCTTGGATCGTCCCTTTGACAGTGGGAATGGGCTGGTAAATGGCTCCGGGCATATTAGGAATAAAAGACATATATTGATATTGAATCCAGGCAATGGCTGAGTGTTGTGGACCAGATGTGAAAATAATTTGTGTCAGCAGGTCAATTAACTGCTTGCGGTTAGTCAGGCGGGGTGGCAAGGAAACGATACCAAAGCCTCCATCACTAACGGATTTCCGTAAAACTTGCAGCCAATTTTGTAGCTCGAAATCCTCAATGACATCTCGGCCTGACGAGTAGTAAATCCCAATATATCGACCGACATAGTCCAATAAGGCATCCCAGACCAGCAAACCGTCATCCCGATAGGGAAAATCTTGCAATACAGACCGCTCATCAACACCGCGCTTTAGTAAATTGTTCGGGAGAGCAAAGTTGCTGAAGTTGTTGAACCACTCCGAGACACCGTACTCGGTAAGGTTGAGCGAGCTTTCAAGAGTCCCTTTCCCCTTTGAGATTTGAGCACAGTTTGAAAAATCTCATCCGTTATCCCAAGTTTTTCTTGGAGATTGTAATTGAGTGCTAAAACATTGGTTAGTTCCATTGGATTGGGACCTGAAAGCCTTTGTTTTGCGAATGTAGCGTCGCTCTGAACGGTCTTGGCAATATCTGGTAGGGGCAGGACTTTAAAGACGGCGGTGTAATCTTCTAGCGTTACAAATGGTTTGGGGCTCTCTTGAAAAGCCTGTTGATTTGCTGCCACTTTAATTTACAAGTGGCGAAAACCCGTCCTCATATCCTTGATGATGAAACGGTAGGGCGATTGATTGAGGTACTCTTGAAGTCCGATCTGGAGATGGGGTTAGATGTGTTGTTGGGGAAGACGAAGTTTTAGGGGGGCGCAAGACTCCCTCACCTCTACTGTTTCACTTCCACATTATGGTCAACAACATCGACCTCAAGGAATTATTTGAGGTGGGGAGTATGGTTTGGTTGTGGTTGGAGGGTAGGGGAGCGATGAGTGCGATGTTATAGAATCAAGGTAAAGACTGACCTATCTCAAAAAATAACCCTTGAACAATCAACTGGCAGTTAAGGAAAAACTACAAGCTTTTCTTGATTCGATTCAATCTGAGCATGATGATCCCGTTACCGATTTGAAGCTAGACAAAACTCAAGCCGAAAAAATTGAGCAATTGACTGTTGAACTCGAAAGCGTCAATCCTAATCTTTATCCCTTGAGGGTCGCTCCTTCTTTGCTTCAGGGGGCTTGGCAACTCCTATATTCAACCGCTAGAGAAATCCGTTCTTTAGGGAAACTCCCATTGGGGTTAAAAGTAGGTAAAGTTTATCAAGTAATTGATATTGCCGACAATACGTTTTTCAATCTAGCTAGTGTTAAATCTCCTCTTGGGTTGGTATCAGGATACGTCAAGGTGACAGCTACCTTTGAGCCAGAACAAGAAAATTCTGAGTCCCTACCGGACAAACGCCTCAATGTCTATTTTGATAAACGCTATTTGTCGATAGAAAAAATTGCTGGCATTATCACCCCTCAACTTAACCCATTTAAGGTTCTAAGTGCTAATAATCCGAATGGTAGAATTGCGACCCTGGACATTACTTACTTAGATGAAACCTTAAGAATTGGACGCGGAGGGGATGGAAGCTTATTTATCCTTTGTAAATCCGACGATTTACTTGGCGTTCCTCGCTTAACTTAATTTTATACGCGCCTTCTCACGGTAATGGTGCGATCGCCCTTCATGGTTGCGAGTTCATCCTGCATCGCCACATTCGACCGAAGAGTACATAACTTAACTTTTATACGAGTATAGGCGTGGGCTTACGCCTGAAAACTGTAGTGCTGGGATCAAGAGCTTTGAACACAGTTGTGGTTGGGGATAGGCTTCGTGCTACCCCGCTCGTGGCAGCGTGTGCCGCTCTACATCGCACTGATTTTTCTTGCATCAGTTCTCTCGGCGACCCTTGCTCTATGCAGTGTTCGGGATAGCGATCGCTTGAAATGTTTAGATAAAAGGGGACGCGATCGCGCAGGCTACGTCCACTGCGAGTGCGCGACTCGTATCTATGCAGCAGCAAGATGCAGGCAGAACGCTGTCGCCAGCAATGCCACACAGTAACGCACTTTGCTATTGATTGATAGGCATACAGGATAAGTAGACGCAGTATGTGCAAGTAATGCAATGCTAAATGTGGTGTAACCACCCTCATGCTCATTAAAATGCAACAACCCCTCTCTAAACCTATCCCGTCCGAGAGTGCATAAATTATTGTCCCTGTACATATTGAGTAAATAAGACACCTTGCCGAATTAAACTTTCTAAGGCTCTAGCAAAGGAAACTTGAATATGAATATGAAACGGATGATCGCAGGTATAATACTTACTCTACCACTCGCTATTGCTGTACTACCAACACAACAGGCATCAGCAGAATCGGTCATTGTTAACCCTCATTTTCACACACAGGCATCCAAACCGACATTCATAGCGCGTGGGCGACGTGTATTGGTTCGTGGGCATTGGGAACGCACACGCCACGGTCGTCCATGGGTTCCGGCTCACTATGAGTACAGATAGAGGTAAATAGTTGGACTGGATAGTAATTGTATTATTTTATACAATTACTTCCGATAGTCGCCACGTTTTTTGATAAGTTTAACCCTTTTTTGTCACACTGGGAAAACAATAATCAAGAGCCAGATTCTGAGACTCTGAATTAATCAAGGGTTGAAGCTTTATTTTCTAATAGTAACTAAAATTTTTAGTCTCAAAGTGGAAAGTAAAGCTTCGTGGATGCGAGGAGCGATTAGGTTCTCCCACTCTGACAAATCCGGGTTAAGAACAAGCGAAAGCGATCGCCCACAAGCACAACCGAACAAAAAGCCCCTCCAAGATACGCTGTTCTCGTTTGTTTTTTTGTTGTCAGGGGATTTCCGATGTGGTCAAATAAGATGAGTGAGGAGAATGCTCTTGCGGCTAAAATTTTCCTTCTCTAGTGAGATACCAAGACCCGCAGTTGCATAATCGCGATCGCCTGAAATGTTTACATACAGGAGGACGCGAACACACTACTAAATCTTTTAACACATCACTTTTGAGTACTGCTCCCACTTTAGAACTAGATTCCAAAGGTACGAAGAATGTTTGGACTCCTGGCTATGATATAGTACCATAGAATACATTTTGGAAAAATTTCCGTGAATCATATGAAACATCCTTTTGAACTAGAAACATCTGACCTAGAAGCAATTGAGCTAGATTTTGTCAAGCCATTGACAGATGAGTCAGCTGAAAAGGTTATGGGAGGAGCTCAAGCTACAACTGAGTACGTTACTGCCAACCTGGGTGAAGCAGGAGAAGAAGGTGGTGGCGGTCATGGGGTTACAACTGAGTACGTTACTGCCCAGATAGGTGAAGCAGGAGAAGAAGGTGGTGTTGGTCATGGGTTTACAACTGACCACGCTACTACCAACCAGGGTGAGGCAGCAGAAGAAGGTGGTGGTCTGTCGCACTACTAGGCTTTGAAATTGATGAGTGCGCTTCCATTTAAAAGATAATATCCTGTGATCAATCTCTGGTGTGCTAGGTAGGAGGCATTCGGTAGTTCTAATTGAAGGCAGGAGGGACAAATTTTCTGACTGAGAGAGTTTCTATTGTTTGGATTTTACGCTTAATTATGTCCACCTACTTAGCCAATTTATTTGATGAAGAGGCGCCGATTATTACTTCGTATTTGAACAAGAGTAGTAATCTGCTAGTTGATATATTTAACTATCAATATTTCATATAAGGATGAATATTCTCATCTTAGGTAATTTTTTTGATGCTCATGCTTCACACATGAGAGATGCGCTGATAAAAGCAGGTACAGCAGTAAATTACTTGGATACTCGTTTATTCCCAACTCAGGTACAAATTTCTTGGCAACCTGATATTCAAGCTGGCTGTTTGGTTCTACCAGGGGGACATCAGTTAAATTTGCAAGATATCAAGAGTGTTTTTTGGCGGAATTTCTCTGCTCCTTACATTCCTAAATTACCAGAAGGTCAGCAGACAATTGCTTTTAGCGATGCAATGAGTGTACTGCGGACACTGCTCCAAGCTAAACCAGTCAGATGGATCAATTCTTGGCAAGCTTACCAGTTTCATAAAGAAAAACCCTTGCAACTGAGTCAAGTTAAGCTTTTGGGCGTTGAAATTCCAGCTACATTAATTGGCAACAACCCTATTCAAGTAATTGAATTCTGTAAACTCCAACCAAAGACAATTTTTAAGCCTGTCTACGGTGGGACACATACTCAGTTTGTGAGTGACTTTCATTTAGAACCCCATCGGCTAAATTTGGTACTAAGACTTTCTCCGGTAACATTCCAAGAGTATATTCCTGGCACTAACATCCGCAGCTATGTAATAGGATCTGACATTTATTCTGCGGAAATTCGCAGTAATTCTCTAGATTTTCGAGCAGATGAAAAAGCACAGTTAATTCCGGTGGAACTGCCTTCTTTAGTTCAACAACAATGTTTAGCCATTAGTAAAGCCTTGATGTTAGAGTGGACGGCGATAGACTGGCGTTTAAAACCAACGGGTGAGTACGTTTTTTTAGAAGCAAATCCCAGTCCGATGTTTTTACACTTTGAGCAACAAACAAAATTTCCCATTACTCAAAGTTTAGTTAACCTTTTATTAGTAAACTAAAGCATCTTACAATTATAATGAGTATATTTAGACTACTTTCCTGAAAGTAAGATTTATTCTCGGCTGAATAAGTTTACTAGTTTTTGGGATTTGATGTTGCCAAAAATGTTTTTGCACTTTTAATTACATTAAACCTTGCATTCAGTCATGATCAAGCGTAAAACTTTCATCGTATTGATGATTTGTGCCTTGTTGACACTGATCATTCCTGGTTTCCTTTCTGGGCAACAAGTGTTGGCTCAATTCGTAGCAGACGTAAGTCTTAATCAAAAAGGTTGTCGTAACTCAATCGTCGGTACATACATCGCCCAAACTTTTCTTAATGGCGACTTGACAGGACGTAGGGTAATAACGCTGACCAAAGACGGCAGCTTTTTTGTCATTGACTCCAACCAAGGGGGTACTCAGGGTGTACTTCCAGCTGCACAATCGTTCCCCAATAATCGTTTCACCAGCGGACAAGGCGTTTGGGAGTGTACCAACCCGGGGGAAATTACCGCCACAGCACTCAATTTCAATTTCCCATCTCCTGAAAGTACACAGTCCGTCACGACTGCGAGAACTGAATTCAATTAAGAACCGCTATGTTGCTGGTTTAAAAGTTCCAACAACTGCGCCTCACTCAACTGACTAATCCCCAACTCTTGCGCCTTTTCCAACTTAGAACCTGCATCTTCTCCCACAACCAAATAATCTGTTTTTTTACTCACAGAATCCGTCACCTTCCCACCAGCTTTTTGAATTAACGCCTTCGCCTCATCCCGCTTCAACGTAGGTAACGTACCAGTGATTACAAAAGTTTTACCCGCCATCTTTTGATTTCCTTCACCAACCGCAGCCGCTTCCGAGGAGGAAGCAAATTGCAATTCAGCGGCTTGGAGGCGAGAAATCAAAGTTTGATTTGCGGATAAGCGAAACCATTGGTATACAGACTGAGCAATTTCTGCACCGATACCGTAAACAGTCTCAATCTCTGCCTGGTCAGCAAGAGCTAACTGTTCCACTGTGGGAAACTTCTCACTCAACAATTGGGCATTCACACTGCCAACGTGACGGATACCTAAACCATACAACACCCGTGACCAAGGTTGATTTTTCGATTGAGCGATCGCCTCCACCAACTTTTCCGCCGACTTTTTCCCCATGCGTTCTAATTCACAAAACTTGTCTTCTGTCAAGTTATATAAATCGGCAACGGAATGTACCACTCCTTTATCCACAAGTTGATGTACCAGCTTTTCTCCCACACCTTTAATATCCAAAGCATCACGACTGACCCAATGTTCAATCGCCCCTTTGAGGATAGCTGGACAGGAAGCATTGACGCAGCGAGTCACCGCTTCACCTATCTCCCGTACTACTGGCTGCCCACAAACTGGGCAATGAGTAGGCATAACAAAGGGTTTGGTATCAGTAGGGCGAAGTTCTTGAAGGACGCGCAACACTTCTGGTATAATTTCCCCAGCTTTGCGGACGATAACTGTATCACCAATGCGGATATCTAATTGAGCAATGCGATCGCTATTATGGAGTGTAGCGCGGGAAACGGTCGTGCCAGCAAGTAGGACCGGACGCATTTCTGCTAAGGGAGTCAACGCCCCTGTTCTACCTACATTCACAGCAATATTTTCCACGCGGGTGGGTGCTTCTTCGGCTGCGTACTTCAGTGCGATCGCCCACCGGGGAAACTTCTGTGTAAACCCCAGTTGTTCCTGAAGCTTAAAAGAATTTAGCTTCACCACCACCCCATCAGTCATATAGGGTAAATTCAAGCGTTCTGTATCCCAATGTTCGTAATATTCTGCAACCTCGTCTACATTGCGACACAGCTGATGGTTAGGGTTGACTCGAAACCCCATTTTTTCCAATAATTCCAATGCTTCCCACTGAGTATTAGCAATACTCGCATCATCCCTACCAGGAATGTGCAGCGTGTAAGCAAAGAAATCTAGCCGCCTTTGGGCTACAATCCGGGAATCTAATTGTCTCAGTGTACCAGCCGCAGCGTTCCGAGGATTAGCAAATACTGCTTCACCCACTTTTTGCCTTTCAAGGTTAATTTGTTTAAATACATCCAAGGGCAAAAACGCCTCGCCGCGCACTTCTACCCTCTGTAGAGACGCCAAATTTGGCGTCTCTACATTTAACCGCAAGGGAATTGAGCGAATTGTCCGCACATTTTGGGTAATATCTTCACCCGTCACTCCATCACCCCTAGTTGCACCTCTAGTGAGAATGCCATTTTCATACGTCAACGCTAAGGCGGAACCATCAATTTTCAATTCGCAGACATATTCTACCGCGCCTGTGTGTAGAGACGTTGCATGCAAAGTCTCTACATTTCGCCGCCAACGTTGGTCCCAAGCCTTTAATTCCTCAATGTTAAACGCATTTTCTAAACTGTAGAGTGGAATGTTATGACGCACCGAGGTAAACTGTGTTGCAGGTTTTTCACCCACCCGCTGAGTAGGGCTATCCGGTGTCACCAATTCTGGATACTGGGTTTCCAACTGTTGTAATTCTCGATACAGCTGGTCATAGACTGCATCCTCCATGATCGGAGAATCGAGGACATAGTAAGCATAGCTTGCTTGTCGTAGTAGTTGCCGCAGTTCTTGAACACGCTGTTTAATTTCCGAGTTTATCGATTCCATGACGTTCTCAATAAGCATTTATTCACAGTAGGGTGTGTTAGGCGCAGGTTGGACTTTGGTGGACTTCACGAATTTTACTTTCTGCGCCGTCACGCACAAACTTAAGTGAGCAGGTGCTTTACACTGCGAATGACGCACCCTACTGATAGCTTAATCAAATTTAACGCACCCAGTCCTCTACTTCGTAGAGGAAGCGAGTCTTGCTAATCAGTTTGCGAGTTGCAGAAGTGCTTTGGACAAAAACAACGTATTTTTCCAAGTTACTCGGTTTGATGCGAACTGTCGCACCTACAGGTAGTCCCAACATCTCCCGTGCTGCTTCCCCTTCAAACAAATCACCCGTATTCCGTTCCATCAAAATAATTTCTTTATGACCTTGGATCGTTTCAGTTTTCGTAAATTCGTAAAAACCCCGCCCGACTTTGAAAGTCAGACCATTTTCCAAAACAAACGCTTTAATCGAGATATCTGTATCAACTGCTAGCACCTGGAAACGTCCCGGAGAAACTGCCCGTAAATCAGCAGCTTCGTAATAAGATGTTCCTTCGCGCTTCATCATCGAGTTAAATATCTGGTTTAACCCACGACTCATGCGCCCTTGGTCAATCACTTCTTGTTCATAAGCTTGCAGTTGTTCATTGGAAGATTGCTGATAGCAAACTGCTAAGAACAGGTCAGTAATATAGGAAAACTGGTCTAGGTTGACATGAAAACCACCTGATTTTTCAGCTAACTCTTTATAAAAAGGAGTAGCATGAGGGCGATTGAGGGCTTGCACTCCATAAACCATAATCCCCTGCGCACCCAATTTATCAATTTCCTGACGCCAATTCAGCTTTTTGGGATTGTGTGCAGGCGCATGGGGAATATCATCACCAATTAACACCAGTGATTTTGAGGCTAAATTTGACCAAGACAGAGATTGAGCCTCATGTAATACTAATTCGTAACATTCCGGTGCATCTCCTCCACCAGTTGGTTCTACATTTTGGACAAAATTACAAATGGCATCAACATTACTGGAGAGGTCAAACTTTTTGGTGACGTAAGTTGAGTGTTCATCACAATAATCTCCATGAGCTATGATACCAATCCGAATCAAGGGTATTTCATTCATCAATCTATTAACAGTTTCTTTAATGTTTCGTCGTACTTGAGTTAGGCAAGGATACATACTGCCTGTGGTATCAAAGCTGAAAATTACTTCGATGTTGCTGCTGGTCATAAAGAAAGCTTTTGTGAATGGATCTTTTATAATCAAATTTTAACTTATGCCAATTTCAACTCAAAAGCAGAAAAGTAAAGCTTTTGATTTTTTTTTAATATAATTTTTATAGCAATCCTATTTGAGTTATGAAAATTTAAAGTGCAAGAAACCGATGAGTCCAGCATGCTCCGGTGGGAAACCCGCCGTAGCTCACATCTTGCACCACCGCTCTTATACCGGGTTTATTGCGAATCTGTAAAGCTGAAACCCATAATTTATCGTTTATAAACCCAGTTTCTCTCACCTTGTTGAGAATGGTGCAAGATATCAGGTAGGCGACTGGCGTGGGCTAGGGGGGATCAAAGCCTTAAATGAACCGTATTGGGGTATAGTTACTGATTAAGCGGGAGAGCGATCGCCAACTCCGTCCCGAGTCCCAACACAGACTCACAACTCAAAAAACCTCCATGTTTTTCTACCACTATCTCACGACTTATAGATAATCCTAAACCTGTCCCTTTTCCAACTAATTTAGTAGTAAATAAGTTGTTAAATATTTGTGCTTTAACTTCTTCTGACATCCCTTTACCATTATCTTTAATCTTAATAACAACACTCGTTTTTTCTAAATTTAATTCTGTGCAAATGCGAATTTCCAGGGAAGTCATATGTCTTGGTTTGTTTACTAATGACGTAGACGCGTCAGCGGCTTCCCGTAGGGTAAGATCAATGACTAATGACTCTTCCAGTGCATCAATTGCATTTGCTAAAATATTCATGAACACCTGATTTAGTTGCCCCAAATAGCATTTAACTGGGGGTATGTTTCCATATTACTTGATGATTTGAATCGCTGGACGAGTCTCATTAGCTTTCAGGCGATGTTGTAAAATCATTAAAGTGCTATCAATTCCTTCATGGATATCGGCTAATACCTTAGAAGTATTATCAGCACGGGAGAAAGTTCGTAGAGAAGTGCTAATGTTACGGATGCGCTCCGTGCCTACTTTCACTGCAGAAATTAGTTTTAGTAGGTCTTCGGTAAGGAACTCTAGCTCAATTTTTGCTGCATGCTCCTTAATTTCTGGTGCAGGATGAGAATGGTGCTGCTGGTATAGTTGCAAGTGTTCGAGCAAATCGTGAATATATTCTTCTGCGTAGATAACATTACCTGAAATAGAGGTGAGTGGGTTATTCATTTCGTGAGCAACACCAGCTACCAACTGACCAAGAGCAGACATTTTTTCACTCTGTACTAGTTGAAGTTGAGCTTGTTGCAGGTCGTGTAGTGATTGAGAAAGTTCCGCTGTTCGCTCTTTTACCCGTTGATCTAACTCTTCTGTAAATTGCTTGAGTTGGACATTTTTTTCCTCTAGCTTCTTAGCTAAATTTCGCAATTTTAAGTGAAGACAAACGCGGGCGAGTACCTCCTCTTGCTGAAATGGCTTGGTGATGTAATCTACTGCTCCCAAATTAAAACCTTTGATTTTATCTGCTGTGTCATGCATAGCAGTCATAAAAATCACAGGTATATCTTGGGTAAGATAATTCTCTTTAAGTCTTTGACAGGTTTCAAAGCCGTTAATTCCTCCTGGCATCATCACATCCATTAAAATCAGGTTGGGTGGATCGTATATGCTTTGTTTAATAGCGTTTTCACCATTGGTTGCTACGGCAATTTCAAAACCTGTATCTGTCAATGCTTCTGATAAAACAGCCAAATTTGTCTGGTTATCATCTACAATTAAAATAACGTTTGTTTCTGTGTTTTGCATATTTTTTCGTGATTGATGACTGCTAATTTTTAGTTGCTAATTAACTGATATTTATTAGCTAGCTATCCCAATTTTTATTGATAAGCTCATACTTTTTTGGATGTTTCCTCATCCACATATTTCCTAATTAAATCTTGGATTTTTTCTATTTGAAAGCTTTTAGAAAATTGCGATATTTCTTCAGCAAAAGGTGCAAACTTTACATCTAATTGTGCAAGTTTCTCTACTTGGTCTTTTATCGCACTAACGCGACCTTTCAAAGCTAAATCGTACAGCTTCAAAAGGTCTTCTGCTGGCGGTGGTACTATTGTAGCTGGTGCTAGGGAAATACTTTCATCCTGCTGTTGACCTGCTACCTCCTTTTCTTCATAAACCCACTCCAATCTCAGATGCACTCGTAACATTTCCAGCAAATTTTCGGCTGGCAGCGGTTTGGGTAGAAACTCATTTGCCCCTGCGTCCAAACTCTTATGTTGGTCAGTTTCAAACACGCTAGCAGAAGAAGCAATTACGACGACTTCTTTTAATGGGGGCGACTGTCGCAGGTGTTGTATCATCTTAAAACCGTCCATCACGGGCATGATTAAATCAGTAATAATCAAGTCAGGTTGAAACTCGGTTGCTTTGTCTAAACCCTCCTGACCGTTACTTGCCTCGATAATGTCAAAGCCAATTGGCTCTAGCAGATTAACTACAACCGAGCGATTTTCCCATTTATCATCAACTACTAAAATTTTTCTCTGCTTGCCTGTAAAGCCAATGATGGTTCCTGGAGGAAGGACTTTGGCTGCTTCTGACCAGTTGGGAGCGGTGGGTAATTCTAAATCGAACCAAAAAATACTCCCCTTACCAGGCTGACTTTGCACCTCCATGGTACTGCTCATTAGAGAGACTATTTTCTGGGTAATTGCCAATCCCAAGCCCGTTCCTTCTGTCTTGCGAACTTGGTCCCCAACTTGCTCGAAGGGCAAAAAGATTTTCTCTAATTGCTCACTGGTCATCCCAATACCAGTGTCTTCAATTTGGAATCTAATTTTGGCAACGGATTTTGTAGCGGATGTAGCGGATGCTTGATCTGTTCTTCCCACCATTAACTTATCCGCTACATCTGTTACATCATCCATTGCCGATTTTGTAGCGGATGCTTGATCTGTTCTTCCCACAGATAACTCATCCGTTACATCCGCTACAACATCCGTTGCCACTAGCTCTACTTTAAACGTGACTCCCCCGTTGTCAGTAAACTTGATGGCATTACCGAGGAGGTTAATGAGTACCTGTCGTAGGCGTTTTTCATCTGCATGAATACCTTGGGGAATTTGGGATTCTACAAGGTATGTAAAAGTAATGCCTTTTTGTTCCGCCCGAATGCGGCAAATTTCAGCGACTCCTTGTAGGAAGGCAGGAAAATGAAAATTTGTCGGGTAGAGTTCCATTTTCTGCGCCTCAATTTTCGAGAGGTCTAAAATATCGTTAATCAGGGTCAGCAGATGGGAACCGCACTGATGAATGATACTTATACCGTTGCGCTCCTTTTCCATTAGGGTTTGGGAGCGCTGGAGGATTTGGGCATAGCCTAAAATGCCGTTGAGTGGCGTTCTCAGTTCGTGGCTCATGTTTGCCAGAAATTCGCTTTTGGCATAATTGGCGGTATCAGCGGCTTTTTTGGCTTGTTGGAGATCGGCTGTGCGTTCTTCGACGCGGATTTCTAGTTGTTGATTGGTTGTTTCCAAGGTAGTAAAAGATTCACGTAACTGCTGTGCCATATGGTTGAAGGATTTCGCCAGCACCTCTAGTTCATTGACCCCTGACTCCGCGACTTTTTGGTCTAATTCACCGTTGGCGATCGCCTCAGATGCTCGACTCAAAAGCAGGATGGGTTGGGTAATCCAGCGTGATGTATAGACCCCCAGCACCGTTGCTAGCACCAACGCACCTAGACATAGCAGGATGGTAATGCGCGTGTTGGCGTTAATTTGCCGCATGAAGTCGGTTTCTGGTACAGCAACAACCACTAACCAGTCTAGTCCCCAATCATCTCGCCAAGGTGTTACCTGAATGAACTGGCGCTCGCCATTAAGTAGAAAGTCAAGTTGCTGGCTGTCTTTGATGTTGCTGATGTCGCCAAAACGCTCTGTTAAGTATTTTGTTGTGCTACTCATCAAGTGATCGCCACTCTCTATGGCTTTCTTACGTTTCGGTTTACCATTCACAATGGTGAATGGTTGCTCAGTACTAGAGGTGGCGACAATGAGTCCGTTGCGCTCTAAGATAAAAGTTTTGCCTGATGGACTGACTTTTGAATGGCGTAAGAAATCACTAATCTGGGAAAGGCGCTGGTCAATACCGATCACACCTATCAGGTTGTGATTTTTATCGTAAACAGGACGGTTGGCAGAGACAGATAGGGGAAATGGCGTTATTTCCCACTGATATAAAGTCCATGTTGGTTTGCCAGCTTCGACTGTCTGCGCAAACCAACCCTCCTTCTGAAATTCGTAGTTCTTATATAGGTCAGCAAGCTTAGTCCGATTCCCCTGACTATCCGTCTCGTAGACATAGTTATCTTGGTTACCATATTTCTTTGGGTAAGTCTGATTAACAACCACGCCATTGCCTACGTAATATCCAGAGCCTGCAAATTCACCTGTTTTGGTAGCAAAGCTAATATAGCCGACGTTATACAACTGTATTTGCTTCCAGAAGTAATGCCCTAGCTTTTCTAGATCTTGTGGATTTAGCAAACCTAAATCAATTGCATCCCCATTGACTTGAGCAAGATGACGAGCCGTTGCGAGGTAGCTATCCAGGTGTTGATCGATGCGGGCGCTGACTTCAGTTTGTAGTTTCGTGGCAAGGTCGTTGACGGCTTTCTGCCCGTTGCGTAAGGATAGATATCCAGTCAGCCCCACGGCAGCAAAGATTTGCAGCACAAAGGGGACGACAAGAATAAGGCGTAGTGGGAATTTTTTAGACTGATTGATACTGGAAGACCGTGCGGGTTTTAGTAACATTGCTGTAATGAGCATCTAGACATGCTAAGTACATATTTCCCAAATTCGAGTTCATAATTCACATAAAGTATAAAATTGGAAAACATTGGGCGACCTGAGAGCAAACGTCCTTAGCTAATCGGCAAAAGCTCCAGCTTTTAGTGGAATGCTCATCAGAAACTTTGAACCCTGTCCTAATTGGGAATACAGCGATAATGTTCCTTGGTGTTTTTCAATGAGTGTTCAAAGCGAACATTATTTATAATTCGTAATTTTTACACGTTGGTGTTAGTCAAAAATCAATGCGGTTAAAGAAACTATGGTTAGCCAACAAACGATAGACATTGTTAAGTCTACAGCGCCTAACTTGAAAAAGCACGGGTCTAAAATCACAACTCGAATGTATGAAATTATGTTTCACAAGCATCCAGAGCGTAAGAGTTCAGTTTGATATGTCCGATCAAGCAAATAGTTCTCAGGCTGCTCTTTTGGCTACAGCAGTTTATAGCTATGCCACTCAAATTGACAATCTACCTGCGCTTAAGGTAATGGTAGAAAGGATTGCCCATCGCCATGTTCAGACCCATGTTTTACCAGAACAATATCCTATTCTCGGAGAGTGCTTACTGCAAGCGATGAAAGATGTATTGGGGAAGCAGCTACAGAATCCGCGATCGCAGCTTGGACAGAAGCTTATCAGGCATTGTCTGTTGTCTTCATTGAGAGAGAACATGACATATACACCAGTTTTTCTACGGCGGCGACACCCGGTGTATTCATGCATGAGGGGTAGCCATTGACCTCAATAATTCCTAATTAATAGGACTTACGCACTGTACAAATTAAACATCATGTGTACTAACGGATAATAGTCGTGTCAGACTTGTAGGGGCGCTCCTGCCCGCCCCTACAACCCCTTTTAGGGGCATGGCGATCGCGCTCTTGATGAAAAAAATTAAACGTTGAGGCGCTCTTAATGCCTACCCATACATGATGATTTTTGTCAATGCGTAATTACTAATTAATTACTAAATTAATAATTAATTTATGAGGATTTGTGTTGCAGGGGCAACGGGAGCGCTCGCTCGTCCGCCGATCGCACAATAGAGAAGCGAAAGGACACGATGTAGTGGCGTTTACCCTACTAGAAAAAGCACAAACTTTAGTTTACTGAATTTAGATCGATCGTGTATAATAAAATTCGTGCAACAAAGAATTTATATTTTGTTGAGACTCCATCCTGGTTCTAGGTGACTTTGATGCCACTGCAAAAGACTAGACGCTACCGAGGGGTCATCCTGACTACAGAGGGTTGGGACAAGTTTCGAGTTGCTAAAATGCAGGCTGAGTTAGACGAAAATGCAGGCGATCGCTTCACGCTAGAAGAACTCAATGAGCGCATGGGCTTGTCCCTGAACACGATCGCCAAGGTGTTGGGACGCGCAGAACCCGTAGATAAGCAATCATTGCAGTGGGCATTTCGAGCCTTTGGATTGGAGTTAAGCAAGAGTGACTATACTCGACCCAGTTCTGCAATTGAGTTGGCTACCACCCAATGGTCGCAGCAAGAGCGAGATTGGGGCAACGCTATCGATACCTCTATCTTCTGCGGACGCAGTGAAGAACTGGTGCTTCTCAAGCAGTGGGTGCTGGAGAAACAGTGCCGACTAGTCCTGCTGCTGGGAATTGGTGGGATTGGCAAAAGCACATTGGCTGCCAAACTGGTGTTGCAAATTCAAACCTCTTTTGAGGTGGTGGTGTGGCGATCATTGCAAAATGCTCCGCCGTTTGAAGAGTGGTTAGAGAGTGTACTGCCTGTTCTGCTGCGGGCACAGGGAGAAGACATCGCTGTGCCGAGTAGCCTGTCGGGGAAACTGCTGAAGCTGATGGAGGGCTTGCATCAAAAGCGCTGTTTGCTGATTCTGGACAATGCCGAAACCATTTTGAGTGCAGGGCAAACAGGACAGTATCGAGCGGGCTACGAGGGATATGGTCAACTGTTCAAGGATATTGGGGAGGCGTCCCATCATAGTTGCTTGCTACTCACTAGTCGCGAAAAGCCCAGAGAGATTGTGCCACTGGAAGGTAAGGAACGATCGGTACGAACGCTGCGGCTGTTGGGACTGAACCCAGAAGCAGGACGAGAACTGTTTCGGTACAAAGGAAAATTCACAGGCACAGAGTCCGAATGGGAAAGATTAGTTGAACACTATGGCGGCAACCCCTTGGCGCTGAATCTGGTGGCAGCCACGACTCAAGAACTCTTTAATGGCAGAATTGTCGAGGTATTGAACTATGTGCAGCAGGGGTTAGCCGTCTTTGAAGACATTCGAGACTTGCTCCAGCGACAGTTCGATCGCCTGTCAGAAATTGAGCAGGAAATGCTCTTTTGGTTAGCAATTAACCGAGAACCGATCTCGCTTTTTGAGTTGAGTGAGGATGTCGTCACCACTGCTTCCAGGCGGAGACTACCCGACGCAGTTCAGTCTTTGTTGCGGCGATGTCTAATCGACAAGGCTGCGCCTACGCTGATTGAAAAAGAAGGTGAACAGTTCTTTCTACAGCCCGTGGTGCTGGAGTATGCAACCGATCGGTTCGTTCAGTGCGTCTGTGTTGAAATTGCCACCCAAACGCTCCAGCAACTAAGAACGCATGCGCTGATCAAGGCACAGGCAAAAGACTACGTTCGGGAGATGCAGAAGCGACTGATTGTTCAGCCGATCGCCGAACAGTTGCTGATCCAGTTTGGCAACTCACGAGAGATTGAGCTACAGTTGAAAGCTATGCTGGAGCAGCAACAGCAGCAAGCGCCGCTTCAGTCAAACTATATTGCAGGTAACCTCCTCAACCTGCTGGTACATTTGCAAAGCGATTTACGAGGCTGTGACTTTTCGGAGCTAACCGTGTGGCAAGCTGACTTGCGGCAGGTCAACCTGGCAGGGGTTAATTTTCGCAACGCTGATTTGGCAACGTCAGTGTTTGCTGAAAACTTAAGTGGCGTTTCTTCAGTAGCCTTTACCTCGGATGGTGAACGATTGGCAACAGGAGATTTCAGTGGAAAGATCCGCTTATGGCAAGTGGCAGATGGAAAACAGCTGTTGACCCTGTCAGGGCATCGGACTTGGGTCTGGTCGCTCAGCTTCAGTCCCGATGGTCAGATGATCGCTAGTGGTGGTGAAGACTCCGCCATTCGCTTGTGGGATGTGGCATCCGGTCAGTGCCTCAAAACCTTACAGGGACAAACAAATTGCGTATACTCGGTCAGCTTCAGTCCCGATGGTCAGCAGATCGCCAGTGGTAGTGAAGACTCCGCTATTCGCTTGTGGGATGTGGCATCCGGTCAGTGCCTTAAAACCTTGCAGGGGCATACGGATCGGGTCTGGTCGGTCAGCTTCAGTCCCGATGGTCAAACTCTCGCTAGTGGCGGTAATGATTCTGCTATTCGCTTGTGGAACGTGCAAAGTGGTCAGTGCCTCAACGTGTTGAGCACTCAGACGGGCGGGGTCTGGTCGGTCAGCTTCAGTCCCGATGGTCAGCAGATCGCCAGTGGCGGTCATGCTGCTGCCATTCGCCTGTGGAATATGCACGATGGTCAATGCCTCAGTATGTTGCACGGGCATACAGCCAGCATCCGGTCAGTCAGCTTCAGCCCGGATGGTCAGACCCTGGCTAGCGGCAGCTTCGATGCTGCCATTCGCTTGTGGAATGTGCAAAACGGTCAGTGCCTTAGTGTGTTGCACGGGCATACAAGCGGCGTCCGGTCAGTCAGCTTCAGCCCCGATGGTCAGCAGATCGCTAGCGGCAGCTATGACTTCTCGATTCGCTTGTGGAATGTGCAAAGTGGTCAGTGCCTCAGAGTCCTACAAGGAAATTTGAGTGGAATCAGCTCCATTAGCTTTAGCCCGGATGGTCAGACCCTGGTCAGCGGTGGAGAGGATGCTGCCATTCGCCTGTGGAATGTGCAAAACGGTCAGTGCCTTAGTGTGTTGCACGGTCATACGGGTTGGATCTGGTCAGTCAGCTTTAGTTCACATAGTCAGTCATTTGTGAGTGGCAGCACTGACCAAACGGTACGGTTGTGGAATCTGCGAGACAATCGGTATCTGAGAGTGTTGCACGTTCATACGGGTTGGGTCCATTGTGTCAGCTTCAGTCCCAATGGTCAGCAGATCGCGAGCGGCAGTCAAGATACCACCGTGCGGTTATGGAATGTGCAAAACGGTCAGTGTCTGAGGGCACTACAGGGTCATGCTGATTGGATCTGGTCAGTCAGCTTCAGTTCCGATGGTCAGTCTTTGGTGAGTGGCAGTTATGACCGAACCGTGAGGCTGTGGGATGTGCAAAATGGTCAGTGCCTCAAGGTGATGCACACGAAGAGTGGAATCTGCTCCGTCCGCTTCAGTCCAGATGATCGAACCTTAGCCAGTGGACATTATGATGCGGCTGTTCGGTTATGGGATGTTCAAAGCTGTGAGTGTCTCAACGTCCTGCACGGTCATACTGGCTGGGTCTGGTCCGTCAGATTCAGCCCCGATGGTCGCACCCTGGCAAGCGGTAGTTTCGATGCTTCGATTTGCTTGTGGAATGTACAAACCGGTCAGTGCCTCAAGGTATTGCAGGGTCACACAAAGGCAGTCTACTCCATCAGCTTCAGCCCCGATGGTCAGGTACTTGCCAGTGGCAGTCTGGATGAGACGATTAAGTTTTGGGATGTGAGAACGGGTGAGTGTCTCAAAACGGTCAAAGCCGATCGCCTGTACGAGGGCATGAACATTAGGGGCGCTCAAGGATTAACAGCCGCGCAGCAAGCAACGCTCTTGGCATTAGGGGCAGTCGAAAA
>CAZZYE010000039.1:16203-18936 GCA_964658145.1 uncultured Stigonema sp. | reverse complement strand
CTCCATAACCACAAAATTTGGAACTTGAAAAGAGTAGCTTTTGCCACCAATATCATCACTCGCCCAACTAAGTAAACAGCTAAGTGAGTTTCAACTTTTAGTTAAAGAAATTCGCAACTCGCCTCTTTTATCCTTAGAGGAGGCTGCAAACTATGAGATTGGCTCTAATGCACTTGTCGCCCTTCGGGTGACGCTCGTTCCAATTCCCGCTCGCAACGAGGAGCGCGAAGATCGCGAGAGCGCTGGCTCACCAACTACTGAAAGTTGAACCAGCCTTATGGTTGTTTGTGTCTGTTGAGGGTGTGGAATCAACAAATAATGCTTGTATTGTGTTTTAGTCTGCGATCGCCCCCGTGGTCGGATACTGCTAGCTTTGGCTACCAATGCTCAACAGCAAGTCCGTCTACATAGGTAAAATGCTCATCGTATGTAGCCAATTTTTAACCATTTTCAAGGCATTGTGCTGCAATCCAAATATCATTCTCAGGGATAGGTCTTCCCTTGCGCTTTAAGCACTCGCCTCGGAATGAATTCCGAGGCTAATAGATAAAGTCGGCTCAAGCCGACTAGAAGATTTTAATTTCAGTTCAAGCTTGTGGTAATTGTGGGAATACTAGACGGAGGAGATTGCAAGTAAAAAAAGTACCTTCATGGCACTGTGGCGACTTTACTATCATCTGATTTGGGCGACAAAAGAGCGTCAGCCGCTCATCATTCCTGAACTAGAAACCCAACTTTACGGTTATATCATTGGCAAAGCTGATAAACTTGGTAGCATTATTCATGCAATTGGCGGCATAGAAAACCACATTCATTTGGTGGCTTCCATTCCACCTAGACTTTCCATCTCTGATTTTGTCCAAAATATTAAAGGCAGTAGCGCTCATTATCTCAATCACCTGCCCTCCTCAACAGATGTGTTTAGCTGGCAACGTGGGTACGGCATTTTTTCCTTAGGAAGTAAACAACTTGAGCAAGCTGTGACTTATGTGGAAAATCAAAAAGAACATCATTTTAATGGGACTATGATTTCCTCTTTAGAACGGGATGCTCATGAAGATGATGGTCCACAACCTACCAAATCAAGATAACCTAATTAACCTTAATGACAGATACTTGACCATAGTAAGCTTTAGCTTACTTAAGCTATGAGCCTCAGAATTCATTCTGAGGCGGATTTAAGCTATCAGCCTCAAAATGAATTCTGAGGTGGACTTGCGGGTAAGAGTAATATTAATTATTACCTAAAATCATTTGCCGATCGCACCTGTTGCTTTAAGTGATTTCTCAACTATCCACCCAAAATTGTTACAATAAAAGTTTAGATCATTCCGCACCTCTTATGAAACTTCCTATAGTTGCTATTATTGGTCGCCCGAATGTGGGCAAATCTACCTTGGTCAATCGTCTTGCCGAGGCACAATCTGCTATTGTTCACGATCAACCGGGAATGACACGCGATCGCACGTACTTACCAGCCTATTGGCGCGATCGCGAGTTTGTGGTAGTTGATACTGGTGGTTTGGTATTTAATGACGATACCGAATTCCTACCATTCATTCGCCAACAGGCAATGGCAGCGCTAGCAGAAGCGAGTGCTGCTATTTTCGCGGTTGATGGTCAAACTGGACCAACACCAGCCGATGAAGAAATTGCTGAGTGGTTGCGCCAACAACCTGTACCCGTCCTGCTGGCTGTAAATAAATGTGAATCGCCAGAACAAGGCTTAATTCAAGCCAATGAATTTTGGGAATTGGGATTAGGCGAACCTTTCCCAATCTCTGCCATTCATGGCAATGGTACAGGAGAGTTACTCGACGAACTGATTACCCATCTCCCAGTTGTAGGAGAAATCCCAGACACCAATGAAATCAAAGTGGCAATTGTGGGACGCCCAAATGTGGGGAAATCTAGTTTATTGAATACTTTCGTGGGGGAAGAAAGGGTGATAGTCAGCCCCATTTCCGGCACAACCCGCGATGCCATTGATACCTTGATCGAACGCAATGGGCAAACTTACCGCTTGATTGACACGGCAGGAATTAGAAAAAAGAAAAACGTGGATTATGGTCCCGAATTCTTTAGCATTAACCGTGCTTTCAAAGCAATTCGCCGCGCCGATGTGGTTTTAATGGTAATAGATGCCGTTGATGGTGTTACCGAACAAGACCAAAAATTAGCTGGGCGGATTATCGAAGAAGGTCGAGCTTGCATTATCGTAGTCAATAAATGGGACGCTGTAGAAAAAGATTCCTACACAATTTACGATTACGAAAAACATTTGCAAGAACGGCTGCATTTTACCGAATGGGCAGAAACCATCTTTGTTAGCGCCTTAACTGGGCAACGGGTAGAAAAGACTTTGGAGTTGATAAATACGGCAGCTGAAGCACACAAACGCCGCGTCACCACCTCGGTGATTAATGAAGTTTTGGAAGAAGCAGTGAAATGGCATTCGCCACAAGTCTCTCGTGGTGGGCGTCAGGGCAGGATTTACTATGGTACGCAAGTCAGTGCTCAACCGCCGACAATCGCCCTGTTTGTCAACGATTCTAAACGCTTCAACGACAACTACCGCCGCTACATCGAGCGTCAATTCCGACAACAATTAGGGTTTAAGGGCACACCGATTCGGTTACTATGGCGCAGTAAAAAGGTCCGTGAGATGGAAAGTGGCAATGCGAATCGCGCCACCCGTGTGTAAAAATTAAAAATTAAAAATGCAAAATTAAA
>CAZZYE010000039.1:2967-16193 GCA_964658145.1 uncultured Stigonema sp. | reverse complement strand
TTTTTAATTCTTAATTTTTAATTTTTTTATGGATTTACTGCGATCGCTGCCACTTGGTCTTTACCTGGAACAACCACAAACTTGGCTACACAAACTTGATCCGCGAGTCAAATTTATCTGGTTAATGAGCTTTCTGACAACCTACAGTTTTGCCAACAACTCGTGGCGCGTACTGCTGGTTGTACTGATGATAATTATTACTTTTGCAGCCAGGATTCCTCGACGAGTCTGGCAGCAGCAGATGGGTTGGCTGTTGATGTTATGCTTTTTTGTTTTAGCGATCGCCGCTATCAGCCCTGATGGATATAGTATAAAATATCACTCTCGTTTACCAAGTGCTGAGAGTGCTAAGTTATTAGTTCAAAACTCTGAGTTAAAGCAATCCACAACTGACAGATCCAAACAAGCGCAAGGCACGAACTCCACAACTCAACACTCTAAAGGCTACAACTACGTGCTGTTTGCCAAAGGACCAGTTACAGTGACGAGGCACTCCTTGTATTTGGGGGTAAGCTTTAGTACGATTCTGTTCACTGTAATTTACAGCACCAATCTGTATCTGCTGACAACAGCACCAGAGGAAATCACCGCCGGCATGGAAAGCTTAATGCAACCTCTGAAACGGCTGGGGTTACCGATCACCGAATTAACTCTGACTTTAACTTTGTCCTTGCGGTTTATTCCTTTAGTTTTAGAAGAAATCCAAAATTTAATTCGCTCTGTGATGACAAGGGCAATTAATTGGAAAAAGCTGGGATTGAAAGGAGCAGCCAAACTATGGTTGATTGTAGCAGAGCGACTGTTGCAAAATTTGCTATTACGGGCAGAGCAAATGGCTAATGCAATGATGGTACGGGGATTTACCAGTCCTAGTGAACATCGAGTTCAGTGGCACGACTTACGTCTGACTCGACGTGACTGGATTGCTATTGCGACTTTAATTGTATTCTGGGGAGTGCGGCTGGCAAAAGGCTCTGCAGTGTGAATTTTGACGCTCCCTATCTAATAGAAAGATGGTGGAAATTGTTTGTAGTGCCAATTGAGGGTAGTGTGAAAGGTTACTTTTACAAAGGAATTTCAATGACAAATTCTGTACCTTCATTAACAACAGAATTAAAACTTAACTTGCCATTGTGAGTTGATGCAACAATTTGACGGGCTATAGCCAATCCCAACCCCGTACCTTTACCGACTGCTTTTGTAGTAAATAAATAGTCAAAAATTTTCTGTTTAACTTCTTCGCTCATCCCCTTACCATTATCAGTAATGGCAATTTTCACTCCTCTATCTTCGACTGAGGTTTTAATTGTAATCCGGTTGGGATTTGCCTCAATTTCCTTAAAACTACGTCCGGTGTTTGCTTCTTCTAATGCATCAATCGCGTTTGCCAGAATATTCATAAATACCTGGTTTAATTGTCCGGGAAAGCACTTAACTTGAGGTAAATTACCATAGTTTGTGACTACTTCAATTGCGGGACGTTGTTCGTTAGCTTTAAGGCGATGTTTGAGAATCAGGATTGTACTATCGATACCTTCATGGATGTTAAAAGGGACTTTATAATCTTTATCAGCACGGGAGAAAGTGCGGAGACTGGTGCTGATGTTACAAAGGCGCTGGCACGCCACTTGCATCGAGGAAAGCATCTCTGGTAAATCTTCTAAGAGATAATCGATTTCGATTTTTGAGCCATGTTTAATAATATCATTGCCGGGATTGGGGAACTGCTGGCGATAATGTTGTAAATGATCGATCAGATCTTTGAAGCTAGGTTCGGCTTGCATGAGACTTGCAGAAATAAAACCCAAAGGATTGTTCATTTCATGGGCAACGCCTGCAACTAAATTACCCAAGGCAGACATTTTTTCACTTTGAACAATTTGCATATTCGCCTGTTGTAAGTCTTGCAATGCTTGTTGTGCTTGTTGATAGAGTCGAGCATTTTCTAAAGAAATTGCCGCTTGGGTGCAAAGGAAGTTAATAATTGCTAGGCGAGTGCTGGTAAATACCCCTTGAGTTAAGCGATTTTCTAGATAAACAATACCAACCAAATGCCCTTGATTTAGAATTGGGGTACACAAAGCACTTTTTGGTTGATATTGCAACATATAATCGCCAATAACACCACTAATTTCAGTTTGGCAATTCTCAATCACAAGGGGTTCTAGTGTTCGTTTCACATATTGAATTAATTTTATTGGAATTTCTGGACAATCATCTAGTAATTGTGAACTCTGAGCCGTTGTGATGACATTATCTTTGGAATTTATACAGATAATCGCCCGAATTTGCCATTCATCTTTGTGAGGTAGAATCAGCACGCATTTTTTCGCTCCAGCATTTTCTAGGATGATTTTAGTAAGACTGGTAATTAATTGCTCAAGGTGAATACTGCTGGAAATAATTTGAGATGCTTTGAGTACAGAGGCAAAATCTAAGGCATCAGAAATACTAGTACTACTACTAGAAGAGTGTGTGGATTTTTGAGTTGAATAACTGACGATACTGCTAATAGTTTCTAAGGGGTTGAAGCTAAGTTTTTGTTGTTGCAGAATCGGTTGGAGTAGATCGGGATAGCGTTTTTCTAAGTCCGAGATTTTAGAAGAAGCTCCCCAACGGGCGTAACAGTAGTAGGCTTCTTGCATATAGCCTGCCGCCACCTTCTGTTTATCCCAGTCGAGATAAAATTTAGCAGCAAGTTCGTTGGCGAGGGCTTCTTCTTGAATGTAGCCGTTTTCTTTAGCTCCTCTTATGGCGCGATCGTACCAAATAAGTGCTTCATAGTTATTTCCCAAAACCCGATATTTTTCTGCTTCCACTAAGTCAACTTTATGCTGGTGATTCATGGGGGCATGGTGCGCCCAGTGTTGCTGTAACTGTGTTTGGTTTTGTGCAACACGCTGTAATATTTCTCCTGATAAATCTGAATTTTTTTGACTCAACTTTGTTAGAGCAATTAGAGAATCATAGAAATAAAACACAGGTTCACCGATAGCTCCTGCACCAGCCATTAAATAACATCTGCCCTCAACCGCATGGCTGAGGGCTTGCTCAATTTCTCCAAACAAGAAGGAAAGTATCAGCTTATGCAAATAGAAGACATACACCCCAGAACGATCTTTTGCAGACAGCAGCAGAGGCAAAAATTTTGTTTTCCCAACAGTGACAATCCCACTGCGGCATATTCACGAGCTGCTTCATAAGCAGTGGCAGTTCTAGCTTTGCTCCCGGCACTGAGGTTGAGTTGTGCTAATTCATCCCGTTCTGTTTGTTGGGTAATTAAAGAAGTTCCATAGTTTAATTGATTGACCAGTTCAAAAATGCGATCTTCTCTTGCTTGTTGGGAAATTTGTTTTAGGAGCAGTTGTCCGATTTGGTAATGGGTCGTCTGTTTTTGGTTGTCGGGAATTAATGAATATGCTGCTTGTTGGACGCGATCGTGCAAAAATTTATATGCAACAATTTCCGAGTTGTTGGAAATACATTCTTGATGTTCTTGCCCAATATAAAATTTATAAACTTCATTTTGCGGTAAAATCAAACCTGACTGCAAAGCCTTCCACAAACAAGCTGCCGTTTCTATTTCTGATTGTTTAGAAACTATTGCCAAAGTTGCTAAATCAAACTGATTACCAATACACGCCGCCAATTTCAAAACATCCTGCGTCGCAGTCGGCAACTTCTGCAACTGCAATGCCATAAACTCCACCACATCATCCGAGAGCGCTAACGCCTTAATTTCCGAAATATCGCACTGCCAATTTCCTTCATTCAAGTCAAATTTAATTAGTCCATCTTCATAGAGTGTCTTGAGAAACTGCGTACTAAAAAATGGATTTCCTTGAGTCTTTTGATAAAGCAATTGAGTTAATGGTTGTGCAATTGATGACGTACAACTAAGTGTATCTGCCACCAATTGATTTAAGCTCTCGTTACTCAGGGGGGCGAGATTAATGGTATTGATTGTTGCTTTGGCTTTGATAATTTCTTCTAGAGTTAACATTAAAGGATGGACTAAGGAAACTTCATTATCCCGATACGCCCCGATTAACAATAAATAACCCCTATTCGATTCATTCATCAGCAACTGCATCAACTTCAAAGATGCTGAATCAGCCCATTGCAAATCATCTAAAAATATCACCAAGGGATGTTCTTTTTTTGTGAACAATTGGATGAAATTTTGAAATAGTAAATTAAACCGATTTTGTGCAGCAGTTCCCGATAATTCTGCAACTGCTGGTTGTTGACCAATAATTCTTTCTAATTCGGGAATGACTTCAATAATTACCTGTCCGTTTTCGCCAAGAGCTTGGAGAATATTGGTTTTCCATTGTTGTAGTTGCCGTTCGCTTTCGGTTAACAACTGCATCATTAAATCACGAAAGGCTTGCACAAAAGCAGATAAAGGAATATTGCGATTAAATTGGTCAAATTTACCTTTAATGAAATAACCACGTTGTTTAACAATGGGTTTGTGGACTTCGCTAACTACAGCAGTTTTACCAATACCTGAAAACCCTGTGACTAACATTAATTCGCTATTTCCTTGTGAGACACATTCAAATGCTGCTAGTAGTTGTTGAACTTCTGTTTCTCTGCCATATAATTTTTCGGGGATAATGAAGCGATCGCAAATATCCCGTTTACCAATCTCAAAGTATTCAATCTCACCTTTTTGCTGAAATTGCGTCAAACATTTTTCTAAATCATGTCTTAATCCCCTCGCACTTTGATAGCGGTCTTCAGCATTTTTCGCCATCAACTTCATCACGATGTCACTCAGGACTTGGGGAATCTCTTCTCCCTTGGATTCCCCTTTACCCCTTTCCCTTAAATTTGGCGGGTGTTTGGCAATGTGACAATGTACTAATTCCATTGGGTCATCTGACACGAATGGCAATTTCCCACTCAGCATTTCAAAAAATGTTACGCCCAAAGAATAAAAATCAGTGCGATAGTCTATCCCTCGGTTCATTCGCCCGGTTTGTTCGGGAGATAAATAAGCCAGAGTTCCTTCTAGTACATTGGGATTTATTAGGGTTTGAGTTTCTCTTGAAAGTAAAGATGCAATACTAAAGTCAATTAATTTAACTTGTTTTGTTTCCGAGTTAATTAAAATATTGGCAGGCTTAATATCTTTATGAATCACGCCATAACTTCTGAGAAGGTCTAAAATATTACACAAAGATATAGCTATTTTTAAGAACTCAACTCCAGATCGTTCTTTAAGATGCCTGTTTATCCATTCAGCAAGGGATATTCCTCCAAAGTCTTCCATCACCAGTGCATAGCCGTTTTGGTAAGGTTCCAGGCTATAGGTTTGGATAATTCCAGGTAGGTTGAGATTTTTGGCAATGGTGTACTGATTACGAAATTGCACCAGTTCAGCAAAGCTGGGATAAGGATTTTTCAGCAGTTTGATCAGCACAGCTAAGGAGTCGGTTTCTCGAATTGCGCGGTGAACTAAGGTTCTTGAACCGTTATAAAGTTGTTCGCCAATTTGATATCCACTTATGGTGACTTGGGTACTAACCATACTACTGAATTACTGAGACTTACATATTTAGGTTGCCCAATAACATGACAAAATAAACAGGGGTAGTCATTTGTAACAAGTTAAAAACAAGCAAATTTTGTCAATAAGTCCAAAGATAGAAATACTTGCTTTTGAGAATAATAATCATAATTATAGTCAGAGGTTTAAAAGATTTTAGGTCTACCGCTAGCTGAAAATCATATACAGCAATGCTTCCAGACTTACTTTGCGTATATAGTGTCAGCTACGCGCTTATCTACGCCGAGTAAAGGGATGCAATGATGGTACGGGGATTTACCAGTCCTAGTGAACATCGAGTTCAGTGGCACGACTTACGTCTGACTCGACGTGACTGGATTGCTATTGCGACTTTAATTGTATTCTGGGGAGTGCGGCTGGCAAAAGGCTCTGCAGTGTGAATTGTCAAATTTACGCTCCTATGTAACTCATTCTTTGATCAGCCGCCCTAGCTACTTGGGCATTGTAAATGTCCTCAAGTATGTCTTGAATATTGTACTTGTACTCCCACTGAGGAAAGTGAGACTTAAACTTATTGACATCAGAAATATACCAGATGTGGTCACCGACACGATTTTTATCTGTGTATACGTACTGTAGCCTTTTGCCTGAAAGATTTTCAGAAATTGCTACTGCTTCTTGCATGGAGCAATTGCTATGGCGACTACCACCTATATTGTATACTTCTCCACCTTTAGGATTGAGATAAAAATGGTAGAAAGCATTCACCAAGTCATAGCTATGAATATTATCTCTGACTTGTTTACCTTTGTACCCATATATTCTGTATGGGGTAGATGTAATGGTACAATTCATTAAATAAGCAAGAAAGCCGTGCATTTCAGTACCTGAATGACATGGACCAGTTAGACAACCACCTCTAAAGCTAGCTGTCTTCATGCCAAAGTATTTTCCATATTCTTGAACTAAAATATCTGCAGCAACTTTAGAAGCACCAAAAAGTGAATGCTTTGAACGATCGATTGTCATTGATTCATCAATGCCATCGCCATATATATGATGTGGGACAATTTCCCACCGGGTTTCAAGTTCCTGAAGTGGCAAATAGTTGGGTGTGTCGCCATAAACTTTGTTAGTTGAGGTAAATATAAAAACTGCATCCTGGCAATATTGACGAGTTGCTTCCAGTAATACTAAAGTGCCGTTGGCATTCACTGTAAAATCTGTATAAGGGTCTTTTGCCGCCCAGTCATGGGAAGGTTGTGCGGCGGTGTGGATAATCAGTTTAATATCAGAAGAATACTGTTGGAAAATTTTTTCAATGCCTGATTGATCGCGGATATCTAAGTTACAGTGTTTATAGCGTTTCCCATACTTAGCTTGTAAAGAATTGCTATTCCATTTAGTTGAGGCAGATTCACCAAAGAAAAAAGAACGCATATCATTGTCTATCCCGACAATGTTAAAACCAAGCTTAGCAAAAAAGTGAACGGATTCGGAGCCAATTAATCCGGCAGAACCAGTAATGATAACTATAGACATAACACTCCTCAACAGATTAATTTAAGATAAAATGAGACGGAGTATTGCTTCGTTCTCAGATATCCATTGATAAATGTCCTCAACAGCTGCTTCTGGTTTTATAACGGGTTGCCATCCAGTTTTAGCAGTAACTTTGGAAGAGTCTGTAATAAATATAGGTACGTCACCCGGACGTTCTTCTAGGGAAGCAGTAATCTGAGTTGATTTGCCTGTGATTGATTGGCAAAGTTGGGTAGTTTCAAGCAGTGAGAGACTGTTACTAACTCCTCCACCGACATTAAATACTTCACCATCCAGTTCGGTAAAATGCTGTAACTGATGAGCAACTAGCCTCAATAAGTCTTGGACGTGCAGTAGATCTCGCACTTGCTTACCTGTACCGCCATAGCCAATGTAACTCAGGGGTTTTTGGAAGTAATGAGCTGCAACCCAGAGGACAAAAACCCCCTGATCGACTTTGCCCATTTGCCAGGAACCTGTCACCACTCCACAACGGTTGATAATTGCACCAATATTATAGGCTTGCCTGTATTCTTCAATCAGAAGTTCCGAGGCTAGTTTGGTAGTTCCATAGAGGGAACGATAACCTTGCAAAGGAAAGTCTTCGCAAATGCCTGACTCTGAGACACCAGGTAAGGTTTGGGTTGGTGCGATCAAAAAGCGCGTGGGTAACTCTAGTAAGTTTAGAGATTTGAGAGGTGCAATCGGATACACACGACTACTAGACAAAAATAGTAAACGCGCCTTCGTAAGTCTTGCTAACTCCAAGATGTTAATTGTTCCCAGCAAGTTAGTTTGCAGCACATATTGGGGCGATGTAAAACCAGCCAACACCGAAGGTTCAGCAGAGCAATCAATGATAGTCTCTACATTAAATACATTTGGATCTAGATCCGAAGGAGAGCGAATATCACCGTGAACAAATTCAATTGAGAAGTGCTTAAGTCTGGGAAGATTTAACTCAGATCCACGGCGTCGCAGGTTATCGAGACAAATAACTTGCCAGTCGGGATAATTTTTTTTCAAACCAATTGCCAGAGAACTACCAATGAAACCTGCACCACCCAAAACCAAAACTTTTTCAGGCATTTGGTTTCAACTCAGCTAATTTTTTGTTGCGGTGGTAGTCTCCGCGAGACAAATGCTTTTCGAGCCAAACGTAGAGAACAATAAATAAATAGCGGCTCCCCATTTCTTTGATTTTGAGTTTTGATATCCCCGTTTTGCGGTTGTACCATCTCATCGGAATTACTTTGTAGGAAAATCCTCTAACTATAGCCTTCAGGGGAAGTTCTACGGTAAGATTGAAGTGATGGCTAAGAATTGGTTGTACGCCATTAATCACTTCTCGTCTATAAATTTTGAAAGCGTTGGTTATGTCGTTGTAACCCAAACGAAAAATTACTTTTATAAACCAGTTAGCCCAACGGTTAATCAAAAGTTTGTGGACAGGATAATCAACGACTTTACCCGGTTTAATAAATCGGGAACCAAAGACGCAATCATAACCTTCTAAAAGCTTGTAATATCCTACTACTAAGTCTTGTGGATGATCAGAAGCATCCGCCATCATAATTGCCACAGCATCACCTTCAAACTCATCTAAGCCACGACGCACTGCAAACCCAAATCCATTTGGCGGTTGGTTGTTAACGTAGCGGACAGTTTTGAAGGTTTGCACCAATTGCTGGCAAACCGTTAGCGTGTTATCTCTACTATTGTCATTAACGATGAGAACTTCGTATCGGATACCCTCTCGCTCAAGTGTATCAACAATACTGCTGACAGTGCCATACAGACAACCCTCCTCATTATGAGCAGGTATGACTACTGAAATTTTCATCACTCACTCCACCACTTTAACTTTTACTTCGTCATTTAACTTCACAAACTGTTTATGCTCTGGGTCATAAACCCAAGCCTTAATCACAGTTTCTTTCACTGGTATAGAACTGAGTGAAACATCGACCTCCCACCCTGATCTCTTATAAAAATCTGAGTTTAAAGACTTTGCAACCTCAGGTCTTTTTAATCTTACAACAGCATTTGCAAAGAATGATTGGTTACTTTCATAAGAAAGAAAAACTATTTTTGGTTGTTCCCGGTGTTCTGGTATGATAGCCCAGCCTGAAAGCTTGATAGTGCCATTCTTTGGCACTATTGTTGTGGGGGGAGTATCAATAGAGCCGTAAGTTTTAACAGGTTTAGTTGTAAAAATTAGATCTCTGGGTAAATCTCTAAAACCTATCCTTGGAAGAGCTTCACTTCTCTCTTTAAGGATAGCTGGATCGGGAGAAAGCGAGTTTAAGCAGTTATTGGGTTGCTGACTAATAGATTTATCTATGAAGCGAACTACCTCTAGGCAAGCTTCACCACTAGTTCTTTGTAGCTTAATTTCCTTAGCCTGTGCGATCGCATTAGTAGAGTTAAAAATCGCTGTTAAAAAAATTACAAAAAGTATACATGCTGAAAATTTGTAAAGATTTTTAGCTGGGGATTTCTGTTTATAGTATACGAATAATCGCCAAATTTGTAGCAGAGAGATAACTAGCAATATTGAAACAGTTGTGTATCTAGATGCTCTAGCCTGCTCAAAACCGAAGCCTGCTCTGCCTAAAGTTGTCATTAAAGCGAACAGAGTGGCAAACCAACCTAATGATAACCAGGGAGCAGCATCATGAGCAAACTCTGATTTGTAGTTTTTCAGGTAATATATATTAAATAATACGAAGTTGACTGCGATGATTAACCCAAAAATAACAGTAGGAATAATCACCTTACCGAGCGACCTTCCTAAAAGAGTTAATAAATAAGTTACAGCAATTAATGGCTCTTTTAAAAAGAAAAATATATCAGGATGATTACTTGGTTTTACATACCCAATTAGATAGATAATAAGCGATAAGGAGAAAAGCACCATCCATAGCAAAAGTCTGGCTTTTTTCTGTCTAGCACTACCTTGAACAGAAGCCACCGTAGGTATGAGAGCAATCCAAGGTAACAAACCGTGGGCTGAAGAAAAACTAGCAATGAAACAACAGATAGCTGAGAGGGAGAGTCTCTGACTGGGAAGTAATTTTGTCGGTACGACTAAAAAGAAAACTGCTAGAGTCACGCAGGTATTGATTAAAAACCAAGCTACTTGAAATCCCCATAACCAATTTTCATGTTGAACTAAAGAAAATATTAAAATACATATAGCAATATTAAATAAATGAAATGATGTCGTGTCTTGATTTTGGCTATTAGCTGCAATTTTGTACATGGCACAAAACGATACTATAGCCAGGAAAATGCTAAAGTACATTTCCAGCCTTATATCCCACCTTGAGGGAAAGGCAAGAATTAAAAATATTATTTTGGGAAAAAACATGCGATGCTCATTGTGTTGAGCAAAGAAGTCTGTAAAGTTGGCACTACCTGATGCAACTTTATCAAAAAAATTCAATAATGACCAGTCATCCCAAAAGGGGACGTTTACACTAAAGTTGGCAACAAACCACAAAACCAGGGTAACTGGTAAAAGATAGGCAATAAGCAAATATCTTCTAAAAAAAAAATGTTATTTGACCACATTGTTATTTATAACGAATATAAATTTACTATCTTATGACTTTACCAAGTTTTACCCAACTTGCCACGAAAGCCGTCAAAAGTTCCAACTATACAAGCCCATACTTTATGTAAAACTAAATCTGGTTCGTAGCGGATAATTCTTACTATCATCTTTATTGATAACTTTGTTCTATACATAATTGAAAGGTATAACATAGCTTTTTCTGAGGTACGAGTTTCAAAAAAAGTATGGTTTCTACACGCATAGTAATAACGAGATGGAGAACAAATGAAAGTTATAACTTCGTTCCCTTTGACAAATCTATCTTTTACTTTAGAATAATTGCCAATACGATGTTTCATTATGGTGTCTTTTACAACAATGATTTCATACCCCTTATTTCTAAAGTTCATACAGTATGCGTAATCCACAGCGTCTAAGAATAACTCTTCTATGGGAGGTTCTACATGTTTAGCTATACTGATGTCAACTAGAGAACCAGATGTAATTACACCATCACACCTATAAAAATCTTTAATTTCAGAACATCCAGGAATGGGTACAAGTTTATATCGTTGAAAAACACACCCTGCAACTTCTTGTTTAGTATTTATATCAAGGATTACAGGAGCAAGAATTCCTATTTTTTCTCCTGACTCAGATAATTCGTGGTGTTTGACTAATAACTTTTCTAAAACATCAGAACCAGGTTCGCTATCTTGATCAAAAAGCCACAGAAAATCATATCCTTTTTCTATAGCCCAATTAATAGCTATTTTTAACCCTCCAGCCACTCCTAGATTTTCGGGATGAAATTCTACTGCTGTGTTCTTATACCTGTTTCCAGACACTAACTCAGTTCTAGAGTTATCCACTATAAACATTTCTTCAACAGGATAAGACTGTCTTTGTATTGCTGTGACAGTTTTATCAAGTGCTTCTAATTCCTGATAGGCAGTGATGTAAGCTGCCACTCTGTAGTTTAGACTTTTAAACATATTTCTACTTTGGTTTATATTTTAACATCAACATCCTTAGCTAAACCCAAAAACTTCTTCAACTTAAACCACTGATTCCTCAACTGCCAGAATTTGCTTGATTGCATTGCCTTGATTATGGCATACGCCTGTTGTAGTTCTTGCAATTCTAATTGATTTTGTTTTTGTTGAACCTGTGAAGGCGATGAATAAATTTCAACTTTAGGAAATCCAAACACCATATCCAATGAGTTGTATTGTTTAGCTAGGTCAGCAAACTTTATATGAAAGTAACTGGCAATATTTAGTGCATATTTATTGGTAGTATTGATCATTGATTTGGAATGAACTCTATATGAACTGAGAACTTTTGGGATAAACTTACAAGAGTAGTTCAATTGAGCCAATTTCAACCAAAGATCATAATCATCCCATCCAAACCAACCATACTCAATTAACTCTGTGGAGTATCCACCAACTTTAAGTACTATGTCTTTATTAAAGATCGCCATAGCATCTATGTAAGGATGTTTCACTAGCTTATGCACATCCCATTCATGACATGAAATTCGGTTGATTTCTTTTTTAGTCTCGTTATCAAATCTACTTATTTCACTATAAATAGCCGCATAATTAGAAGATTTAATTTGGTTGTAAAGCAAACTTAAACAATTGGGATAAATCCAGTTATCAGCATCTAATATAAATACATAGGGAGAACGAGCGAGTTTCAAGCCTAAATTTCTGGCGTCAGCTAAACCAGTATTAAACAGTTTCTTTACTAAACAGATGGGTAAATTAGATTCTTGCAAATATTCTTCAACTAGAATTGCTGAGTTATCGGTCGAACAGTCGTCAATTACTAATACTTCAATATCTCTTGGCAAATCAGCAATGTCTGATTTAGATACGCTGTCTAAACATTCGTAAATATAATCTGAGTAGTTGAAAAGCGTAATTATAATAGAAATGCAGGGTTCTTCGCAAATATTATACGCATTATTTGATTTTAACTTCCAAGGATGATTTCCCAACGTTTCACATATTTTTGCTGCCTGTAGTCGGGAGATAACTAATAATCTTTTTTCATCGACAGTTAAATCTGACAATTTCAGTCTAGTAGGTTCTGCAGACAAATTCATCGATAGCTCTACTCCGTGTTTCGGTTGAGCATTTTCCTGTGTAATGTTCACTGGAGTGTGTTGCAGTTGAGGATACGATCGCTCAATTTCAGCTTGTATCTTTAGTAGTTGTGATTGGCGGTCATTGAGAGCCGTTTGCATCTCAAGTAATTGAGATTGTTTGTCTTTAATCATTTTTAAATTTCAAAATAGTTCAATCACCTTTTATTCCAACAAAGCGTTTTAAGCGAAACCAAGCTAGCCGCAGCTGCCAAAATTTACTGCTTTCCATTGCTTTAATAATAACCTGACAATATTCCCAAGCCTGGTGAGCCTGTTGCAACTTGGTTTGTGTCTCTTGCCATTCCAGCTGAATCTGTTGTAGTTGAGACAGCGATCGCTCTAGTTCCCCCTGAGTTTGATGGCGTAGAAAATGTGCTTGCTCTAGTTCTGCTTGAGTTTGTTGCAATTGAGCTTGCGCGAGATCTAGTTCCTCCTGAGTTTGATGGCGT
>CAZZYE010000039.1:0-2940 GCA_964658145.1 uncultured Stigonema sp. | reverse complement strand
AAAATGTGCTTGCTCTAGTTGTTCCTCCTGAGTTTGATGGCGTAGAAAATGTGCTTGCTCTAGTTCCGCTTGAGTTTGTTGCAATTGAGCTTGCACGAGATCGAAACATGTTTCTTTTTCTTTAATTTCGACTTGATAACGCTCAACTTCAGCCTGTTTTTGCTGAACTTGATTTTGCGATTGCTCTAGTTCGTTTTTTTTCTCTTGTAGTTGAATGTGTGATTGCTCCAACTCCACTCTATTTTGCTTTAGCTGAGTATGAGAAGACTTAACTTCCTCAACCAGCTTCAAATACTTTTCATTTAAGGCTGCATATTTCCCCTCTAAAGACAAAGGAAATGCCCTGATCACAAACTGTAATGTATCTGCATCTTCATCTTGTTCAATTTCTTGAATAATTTTACTGTCAAATTTATTTTTTTCAATATTCGGTATCCAGTTAGAACCTGAAAAAATAGGTAGCTTTGTTCGCTCCACTGACTCTACAAAGTATTCGCAACGTTCAAATAATGTCTCGACAGTTTTGCGGGTAAAAAATCTCAAGTGTGTATTATCTAAAATTCCCAGTTCCATATACTCAAAGTCTCCTTGCAATAAAGCCAAGCGAATAGCTCCATGAGCAATGTTAGGGATGGAAACAACTACATATCCTTCTGGTTTTAATAGCTTTCGAGTCTCATTCAAGACTCTCCACGGGTTGCGCAGATGTTCTAAAACATCTCCAAATACCGCCACATCAAATGTTTGCTCTGGTAAAATTCCAGCCAAAGACACAAAATCTAAATCCGCAACAATCACTTGTTCGCAATATTGCTCAGCGGATTTGGCTGCCTGCGAATTCACTTCAACTCCAGTAACTTTACACCCTTTGTTAGTAAGAAACCGAGCAAAATAACCTGTGGCACAACCGAAGTCCACCACTCGCTTGTTTTCTCCTACCAACTGCAACATTTTTTTCAAGCTGCTGTTATCATCCAAATCTGCTTCCGACAGATTTGATAATAAGGGATAATCTTTCTGCGTGCTACTATTCATGCAATCGTACTCTCATCCAAGGTTCCCAAAATTGGTAATTGCTGAAACACCTTGACAGTCATCGGCAAATCCACTAGTGCATGGATACGCTTACCTGTATCAGAAGGCAACACCTGAAAAACAATTGCATTATCCATCCAATCAAACGTCATCGCCGTGTAGTTTTCTGCACCTGCTACTGTCAAACTGTAGGAACCAGGGCGCAATGGTAAATTAAATTTAAATTCGATATGCAGTCTGGTTTCTGGCTGTAATTTTCCCATTGGACAGTTCTCCTCAATGGTGTTGCTGCCAATCAGTTCGTTGCCGTTTTTATCACAGATAAAAAAGCCAACAATGCACCCTTGTAGGGGCTCATAAACCTGGAGTTCCACTAGCAACGTCACTTGTTCATTAAACCCAAAAATGGGAGTTTCAGCAGAATTTTCTCCCGATTGGTGGAGCATCAGGACATTTTCAATCAGCGCCTTGCGGTTTCCTCTGCGAGTCTCCTTGACTTTGACTAAAGATTGCTTATGCTCTTGTTGGTGCTGCGCACTGGCAACACTTACTTGAGGATTTGTTCTCACTTCCACTTCCGGAGGTGTTATTCCCAACTCTGTTTCCGTGACGAGCTTCATGTATTGTATGATGACATCGTTGGGCGACCCGCAAGCGAATATTCTGCCTTGATTAATCATCATAGCCGAATTACATAAAGTCTTAATTGCTCCTGAATCATGAGAGACAAATAGCGTTGTTACTCCAGAATCCATCAAAGCTCTCATCCGCCGCATACAACGATGTTGAAAGACAATATCTCCAACAGCAAGTGCTTCATCAACAATTAAAATCTCTGGCTCAACATTCACCGCAACAGCAAAAGCCAAACGCACAAACATGCCACTGGAATAAGTTTTTACCGGCTCGTCAATAAAATCTCCAATATCCGCAAACCCAGCAATTTGATCAAACTTATCTTCTATTTCTTGTTGACTTAACCCCAATAACCGTCCATTAAAAAACACATTCTGCCGTCCGGTAAACTCTGGATTAAAGCCGCTACCCAACTCTAGCAGTGCAGAAACCCTACCCTTAACAAGGACTTCTCCTGTCGTTGGTGTCAGCGTCCCGGCAATAATTTGCAACAGTGTACTTTTGCCAGAGCCATTGCGTCCAACAATTCCTACCGTCTGTCCCTTCGGAATTTCCAAGTTAATCTCCCACAATGCCCAAAATTCATTATTTCTACTCGAGCCAGGTAATAAAACTTCTTTGAGCCGATCAACTGGACGAGCATATCGCTTGTAGCACTTAGAGACATTCTTTAAAGAAATTGCTATTTCTTCTCCCATGCTTCCGCTGTCAACCTTCAAAACTTCCATACCATGATCAAAAGGCGTAGACGCGTAGCGGTGAAGCAGCAAGCAGTTCTTATGAGTGTTTCCCCGAAGTTCGCGCTCGTAGGAAACCAACGCCCTTACGGGTTCGCCATGGACTCACCAGTTGTATAGGCGCACTGGCTCCTCATTGCGACTTCTTTTCTCCGTAAGAAACTGCGGTGTTCTCCGGCGGGAAACCTGTCGTAGGCGACTGTGAACCCGAAGGGCTTCTCGCGCTTACATCTCGTCCATTTTGTCAGAATTTGTCGCTAAACATAAAGTAAATAACATAGCATTGACCTGCAAAAACTATTACTTGCAGCCCAAAGTATAATGCAGTATATACTGCAGGCAATACCTTCTCACCGTGTTTTTCCCATCTACTTTTAAAACCAACGCCTCTAAATTCATCACCCTGCAACCATTTTTACTTATACATCCAGGAATCTCTAGACACTCAAAAGTTCCCCGGTATTAACAGGGTCATTTTCTCATGTCTGGTGGCAGATTATCTGGGTCAATTCCTTGAGAGCGCAAATACTCT
>CAZZYE010000038.1:0-18979 GCA_964658145.1 uncultured Stigonema sp. | reverse complement strand
TACTTAGAGAGATACACAATAAACGTAGCTAACCGAAGTCAAACAGCGTTAATTGCTCGTAATTCGCTCTCTGATTGACCCTACTCATACGTTTTCTTTTGGGTTCTAGAGTCTTGGGTTTATCCGTACCCGTTACCGCCTCAAAAACACTATCCCAGGTTTCTTTAGTTACCTCAGTAACCAGATTTAATGTTCGTTGAAACTTCTGAGTCCTTTCAAGCAATATTTTCAAAACATCCGTATGTTTCATAAATCTGGAGATTTCATCATCCCCAATTCTTGCCTGAACATTATCAGCAGCGTTGGTATCTGATTGCAAAACGACCCCATCAAAACAGGTGAACTTGTCCCCGTCCCGAACGCCCAAAAGAACGCCGTGACGCGAATCAAGTTGTGACGTATATGCCGCCGAGACACCAATAATCGTGCAACCTACACGAGATGAAACTTGTTCTAGCGCACTAACCACGATTCCCTTACACCATGAGTTAAGGTTCCGCTTTGTGCGCTTTGACCGTTTTTTGTTTGAAGCGAATTGTTCGGTCAAATCTTCAAATGCCACAGCTTTGACTGCATCATGCATCAATTGAAACGTGGCGGTAAATACTAATGTTTTAATCCTGCCTTTAAAGGCTGATTCTCTTTGGTTCCACTTGGCTCGTCCTAGGTTATTTTTATTAATCCGTTCGGCTTTTGCGTGATTACCTTTCTCTGTTGCTTTATTTGCAATAGAGCGAATCTTGTTGCACTTTTTCCCTTTTTGATTGCGGTAATCGCTTTCAGATGTTTGAAGTTTCCCAAAATCCTCGCCCAAGAACCTAGCGCCATCATTATTGGAAGTGGCGTAAACTTCTGAGTAACCGCGATCTACTCCAATACTAAGCCCTGTTTCTCTTTTTGGCGCGGTTTGTACATCCATCGAGTAATGGATATACCACTTACTATTGCGCTTAATTAACCGTAGTTGTCCTGTTATTTCAACTGAGAGCGTAGTAGGAATCCTTAAGACTTTACCTTTCTTGATTCCACTAAATTGCAACCAAACAACGCCCTTGGAGTCGGCTTGACAATTGTATTCTTTGACAACAATTTGATTGGCAACGTGAGTATGACCGCGATACCAAAACTTTCGTACAAGCGTTCTAAGTTTTGGATGATTTAACCACTCGCGAGACTCCAAAACATGTTGTGCAACTGACTTCTTAGCGGCAAACTTCTCGTACCGCAAACCAAGGCATTCGAGTACTTTCTCGATGCATGATGCTTGTGCTGTATGAATATCTCCAATGGCATCGTAAAGCGTGGTTTCCCACAATTTTGCAGGCAGTTCATACTTGCCATTACTGGGACGCAATATTTTATCTATGTCATACTCAGACACGGACCAAGCTTTAAGAGAGCCGTACTCGTTCCACAAGTCGGAACGTAGCGAACCCAAGCGAAAAGCAATAGTGTCAAGTTCTTCGGATTTCCATTTATTAAGTTCAATGGTTCCAACAACGGCGATACGGGTCACCGTTTTTATCCCTTTTTCTTTTTTCTTTCTCGCCATGAGTTCGACCTCTCAGGTGTTTGCTTGCTATACTATTAGTATAGTCATATTTTTTAAAGTATGCAACTAGGTAAAGGGAAAAAGAGAATAAAAAATCATCCCGTTTTCTACAATGAGATGAAAGAAAGGAGAACGCTATCACTGACGCCAACCGCATGGAAAAAGCTTCTAGCCTTGTCGATAGATGCGGGGTTGAGCGCAAGTGAGTGTATGGAGCGAATAATTAGGGAGATTGATGCGGATTAACTATCTTTGACTACGATATTCAAGGATTAGATTGCTAGGCGATCGCTCGTAACCTTTAGGGTGATCTAATTAAGCTGAAATCAGCTCGCAACTGCTAGTTGTAAGTTTCCTAGCTTTTGTTCTAAGAATGTGATAATCGCACCTGCGACATCAACTCCAGTGTGAGTTTCAATTCCCTCCAACCCTGGAGAGGAATTGATTTCGATCACAACTGCTCCTTTAGACGATCGCATGAAATCAACTCCAGCAACTGATAATCCCACTGCTTTAGTTGCAAGTATGCACATCTGCTTTTCTGAGGAAGTTAAATCTATTGCAACAGCGCTCCCTCCCCGGTGCAAGTTGCTCCTAAACTCGTCAGTAGATGCTCTCCTTTCCATAGAGGCAATTACTTGATTGCCCACAACTAGCGCCCTGATATCTGCCCCACCTTCGATAAACTCCTGACACAGGATTGGAACTTTCACCCCATTAAAAGCTTCGATAGTCGCTCTTGCTGTCTTCTTATTTTCAGCCAGCATGACTCCACAGCCATGCGTCCCTTGTAAAAGCTTCAAAATTAATGAATGGCTGTCTACTGCTGACACCATTTCGCTGGCATCCTTTGAGTCATGCCCAAAAGTTGTCACTGGAAGTCCGATTCCCGCCGCAGCCAGCACTTGATAGCATCTCAGCTTGTCCCTAGATAGAGCGATCGCTCGATCATTATTTAAGACAAGGGAACCGCATAACTCAAACTGCTTGACGACTGCATTCCCATAATACGTATATTTTTGTGCGATTCGGGGAATAACAGCATCAAATTTCTCCAGATTTTCACCCTTGTACAAAATTCCTGAATTAGGTGAACTCAACTTTATGCAGCATCTCAAGTAATCATAGACAGATACTTTATGATTTCTACTGGTTGCGGCAGCAACCAATCGAGATGTTGAATACAAGTTTATTCCTTTAGACAAAATTGCTATTCTCATCTCTTTACACCTTATTGTTTAATTGTTGATGTACGTAAGCTCGATTTGGATCTACTATGCAGTTGCCTGCCAATGCCTCCCTTCCGATTAGCATTGGATACTGCATTAAACTGCGATCGGTCAGGGTTATTTGAATAGTCCATTCTTTGTTTCCGATTAAAATCGAAGTTTCAATGACTGGTCGAAGTTCCTTCTCTCCTCCGGAATTTTTTACGTATCGTTCATCAATTACCGGAAGTGTAACTATCGGAATAGTGCTTATTCTTCTTTTTGACTTAACTCTCCTATGACTGACTGTAAAGGAAACCATAGGTAGTTTGTCTTTAACAAATCTTTGGATAATTTTTACAGACAGCGCGCTTGTTTTCGCTCCTGTATCTATTTTCGCCCTAACCCTAATTCCCAAATTTGTCAGATGTATTTTTTCTACTCTTCCTACTATTAAGTAATTCTCCATGATTTCCTAGGTTCTGGACGAATGAATGAGTTTTAGAAGGTTTTTGGGTGGGAGTTTTGGGTGTTAAGTGTGGGAAATTAACAATTCGGATTCATGAATTGAGTTTAAGTCATTCAATTTGATTAACTTGTGGAAAATCCGTCTTCATGCGTCCCCACACCCAACCCCCAAGCCCCTACATCAGTACAAGGATTTTGCCTTAACTTCGTGCTATTCAGCTATGTACAAAGCACTACTACCAGGCAGTTGTGCCACCACTTCTAATTACGGTCAATAACGACCATACATGTTTGTACACCTGTAGGTCTGTCACTTTCTCGGAAAGCATTGTCAGGTAAGCTTTCCACCTGAGCTTGCTTCTCTCGCAGCCATTGAGTAAACTCCTCGTAAAGCTTACCCCGCTTATTGCCAAATCCCCGTGGCACTATGGCAACTAATCGACCACCAGTGACTAAGCAGGCGTAAGCATGACGGATATGACGGATATGTTCACCATCCTCAAATGGAGGATTCATTACTACACGGTCATACTGCCCTATATATTCTAAGAAATCATGTGCTACCAAGTTAAATTCCTGTAGCTCTAAAATCTTCCTTAAACTATACTGGCATTCAATAACATTAAGTGCTACAGGATGCTTAATGATTACCCTTGCTAAGTCTCCCTTTCCTGCAGAGGGTTCTAGTACACTCATGCCTGCCTTAAGGTCAGCCTTGTCTACTACTATCTCTGCAATAGCAGTAGGGGTAGGGAAGTAACCAGGGATATCACAACCAATTAGCTTGCGTTCTAGCATCTTTTGCTGTATAATCTGTTCTTTTGCTGGGGGCAAGCTAAACATTTTATCTAGGGTGGCGAGGACACCCTGTAAGCTCTCCAAGGTAGTAATACGTGCTTTCCTTAGAGTGGTACGCCAATCGCTGTAGTCAAGCTTGGTGAACACCTCTTCAATTTTAAACCAGTCGTGACCCAACACTAGATTCATCTTAATGTTAAGTAGTAGTTCTAACTGCTCTTTACCCACACACAACAAACATCCTGGCAATGTATTAGTCTCCCAACCGTAAGCTACGCCTTTGAGCCAACCCTGGTAGATGGTTAACTTATGCCATTCGTACATAGCTGCATCTGCCTGTTCTGCTTTACGGTGTGTATTACATTTACGGTTAGCCTGCTCCCACCGAAGAGCGATTTGTGTTTGCAATTTTTCTGCCAATGCTGCTTAAGGTACATGTTTTCTTTTTGGCAGTTTCCAATAGTTGAACTTCGTCTTCAAATAGCGCAAGTTGGATTCCTGTTAAACCTTGTGTCATCACTTTACTCCTATCTTCTAATGTCAGTTTCTGTTGGAGTATTTGTAGAAGGTGGCGATCCACGAAAACTATTGGAGATTTTGTGGATCGCCACCGAGATGATTTGATTAACTACAGTAAAGCTAAAGCTTCTACATGGGCTTTGTGTCGAACACAAGCTGAGTCACCAAACCAAGCAGATTCCAAGCGTGTTGCCTCTGACCTACCGCGCTGATAGTCCAGCCACTCTGTTATTGCGTTGTAGGCATCCCAAAGCGACTGACCCTGATTGCCCCGTCCAGACTCAAAGTTTTGTGCAATCTGTGACCACGCTCTTGTTGATGTAGGTGTTTCAGTTTCAAGCACTTTGCCTACGTAGAACTCCAACAACTCAGTGGTGATTGACTTACGTGCCATTTCTCGGTATTCACAGACGGTGTGTGTGAACATCTGGCGCGTCAAATCCAAAGCATTCTGTGCTAGTGCCAGTTGTTCTGTAATCGAACCGCTATGACGAATACGGATAGCTTTTTGTGCTTTTTCGTCTTGATGGCGAGAGGATGCAGCCCATGACAATGTGTTCCAACAAACAACGCGGATGGGTGTAAACTGTATCCATACGGCGCTGCTACCATCATGAGAGTTGTGCAGCAGCAGATAAGGTTTGACGATATCCCCATCAAGGATATCAGCCTCTGCATTGTTAACTTTGGCGAGAATCCAAATTCTCTTTCCACCCTTAAGACTACCTGCTGCTTCTAGGCTGACATTATCCTCATGCAGCAGAAAATCAAACCAGGTGAACGCCTCCCGATTTTGCAGGGGGTGGTAGAAATCAGTGACAACTCCTAACACACGTGCGTCGTTGTCCCTGACTAACGACTTGTAGCCGGGAATGACTTCTGGTTTTCCATTTTGAACTCTGTACACTGGTTGTTCTAAAACTTGCCAATCTAAACTCGCCTCAATAATTGCTTGTTGGGTGGAGGGGGGATTGTCCAAAACTTTTCCCAAGCCATGCCACGCAGGCTGACCGACAAACATTCCTGACTCGAATTGATGAGACATTGTTGTTACCTCTTTTTACTTGTTCTCTTGTCAATACCGTAGGTAGCGATCGCGCTCTTGTCAGCATGGGATAACAGGAAGTTTTACCACCTTGCGAGTGTTGACCGCAGCTTGTATCTTGTAACGGAACCAGTCTCGCTCAAACCAGAAGCAAGTCCGCTCTTCTCCCTGGTAGAAGTAGGCGTAAACTCGTCTGTTTTCAAAGTCCACAACCAACCCCAGCACGTCGTCTGCCGTCAATTTAGTTTGAATAGCTGTGTTGATGATTTCTGCAATCATCTCACGCTCCCCATCTCTCCAGGGGTTGGCAGGCTGATAATCGTATGCGAACATCGTTATATGAATCCTTGTCCTACGAGGGTTTACATGAAGGGCGATCGCACAAGTTTCCTAGGCAAGAGCGATCGCCTTTTTGATTTGGGATTTCGCCCAGACAACCGCACCCCATTTGATAGGGCAACATCTCGTCACTGCGGTTGTGGAAGCCGAATAGCTTTATTTATCTCGCCTCCGGCGCGTTCCCTCCGTTCGGTTCCCAGACATTGAGTCTTTGCTCTCGCGCGGGTTTTGCCTTTGCCCCTGCAAGTCCTGCTGGCTCTATTCGGCTTATAAATCTCAGGTTTCGGTCACTCACCCAGTAGGTCTTTAATATTACGCTGGCTCCCATCTCTGCGGGATTTGGTTCGTTTCCCTTGCCTCATAACTTAAGAATACTACCATCTAATGGTAGTGTCAATAAATGGCAGGTTCCGTTTAATGATAGTTACCTATCAAAATAGAGAGGACTAATTAGCGCTACTTATCATTGGATGATAGTGCCATTGAATGAGAGTAAAATGAAGGAGAAGCGTTTAGGGATGCCAATGATCAATACCTTGAATGAGTTCTTGGCTACCAAGGGAGTAAATACTGCTTACAAGTTTCACAAGGAAACTGGCTTACCTCAAGCCACTGCTTATCGCTTGTTTAACAAGCGGGACGTATATCCCGACCAAAGAACTCAAGAAATAATCTGTCGGACATTTAATGCACAGCCAGGTGATTTCTTGCGATACCTACCAAATGAGCCAGAGCAAACTACTGTTGAAGAGAAAGTGAAAACAAAGAAAAATCACAGCAAAACTAGGCAAGCTAACAGTATACCTAAAGATGCTCTAGATACCACTTCAGAAAAAGAGGCGGCGTGACACCAAGGGCAAACCGACTGACTTTTGGCTAGAACATGGCAGTTTGCTGATCATGGACCCTGGTTGTCAGTCTACTCATCTGCACCAAGTCCCCAAAACCAAAAAGATGGTCGGTACACGACGAATTAATCTGACATTTCGTCCGCATGTAGGAGGTGGCAGATGAGTAGCATTGCCTCGACTGAGAAATTTTCTGTGCTAGTCATACTGCAGCGAGAATACCTAGATATTACAAATAACTTCTGTGTAGCCTAGCTGATTGAGTATTTCCGGCATTGGACAAAGTGGAAATTGAAAAATATGTCGTTCGGGTTGGTTTATGCGCCGGATGGTGAAGCTGTGGCACTTCTGGAGATGATGCGGAGGTATCCGCTCAAGGAGTAAGCTGGCTATAGTTTTATAAGAGAAATGCCTTCATCCGAGGAGGAACAGGCGTACAGCGTCGTATTCCACAACGTAGGGCAAGGGATGAAGGGCGGCTTTAACCAGAGCAAACACCTGTAGAGATGGCAATCAGAGTACTGCTTTGTGTTCTTAAACTGTAGTCTTATAGTTGAAAGCAGGGGAAGCAAAACTTTCCGGCGATTGTTGTTGCTCAACGACAATCAAACAGCTTTGATTCACTTAGTCACTCAAAACTTGATTTCTACTGATGTCATCCAAATACGTTGAAGTTAGGGAATATACAGTTCAATCCCACAAACGTCTGATTCATACTCGTACTTATAAATTCATCTGTAAACAATGCAATCAGGCGACTGTACGAGAATCCTACGCTACGCTCCGCCCCTTGTATTGTGAAACTTGCCGACCCAGCAAGGCGCTAACTGCACCGCCAAAAGAAAAGAAAAAACCCAGACCCATGACTTACGTCTCTGGAAAGAACCATTCGACTGACAAATAGGCGTTAAGATAGCAAACGGACAAAATCCAACGCGCTTACGTATAATTCTTAATGCTAAATTCCCTTGTATCCAGATAGAGTAAGAGGTTGACTAATATTACTCTGAATTGATGCTGAATTTAGCATCTGAGAGACTCTTTGATTATACGTACAGTTTTTTTGGGTGGAATTTTAGCTTTTTCTCTGGTTTATACGTCCAGTTGTCCAAAATCTGAACGTATAACCTAATTTATAGCAAGAGCGTTGTTTTCTGTCTGTTTACTATCGCAACGCCAAATGGGATTCTTCCCAAGCACAAACATAAATTCTAATGTAATTAGAAACCCTTTGTTACTTAGAACAAGTGACAGATTGATCAATAAATGTCACAGACCCAGCACTAACCATTAGAGGTATAGTGTGGGCTTGTGAGGATACGTCTTAATCAGCCTCTGTGATTAGCCATACATGCTACGTTACGCGCTTTAGTACTACGTTGCTCCAGATTGAGATAGGCATCTTGAGGTACAGGGTTGGCAACCCGACTTTGAAAAAGCATTTAATCAATTGCAACAACTAATGGAGGAGTAAAGTTGAGTAAAAAAAAGAAACCTCTAATTCGGCTTAAACTGCTCAATCAAATGGGTAGGCAAGCTTTGCTTGAGGTTGGCGAAATTGTAGGCGATCCTCCCACTCGGCTAATAATGAATCTTTCCAGAATTTGAGAAGTTGGGGTGTGGGGGTGAGGAATGAGAGGCGATCGCCCTTAAAACCTTTGGGCGGGTACAGGGAGATGGCAATGGGTTTGCCGATAATGTCCGCGTTAAAGCAGCTGGTATACAGCATTAACGGTTACCTCCCTCAATTTCAGGCATCTCCCTAACTTGCAAATTCAAGGGAAATTCATTGATGTTTGCTCCTTTGCGATCGCGCACGAACTCCCTTGATACTCTAGTGCCACCAAGACAAGCATTAGAACCCAGTTGCTTAACAAACACCGGGATTTCAGCATTTTGACACTGTTCAACAATTGAAACCAACCATTCTGTATTGCATGCGCGAGATTTTGAGCCTGACTCACCCCCGCAAATTACCCAGCGCTCTCGTGAGCATCCTTGCAAAAATTCTTTAGGCAGAACGATGCTACTGAGTAACGGTTCGCACGACAGAAAACTAACTGCTGCGGGAACTTGCAGCAATAGAGGGATACGCCTATCGACCATCGCCTGATTTTCTGCTGTCACCCCAAGCCACACATTAGGAAAAGGCAAGTATCTGCGTAGAGAATCCGCGATAGATCCTTGTAATGGTAGTTTCATAGTGAGAATTTGCTCATGCGATCGCATAACGTCTGAACTCTAAGTTGCTGAAGTACTCAACCATCCTCTCTGGTCGCTTAGTCAATATTTGAAAGGTGTGCTGCTGACACAACGACATTACCGCAAATATTTTGTCAATCCACTCGTCTAGCACTGACTCATGAAATGGATCGAACATTGAATTGACGAAGTACTGGGTAGGCTTCTTGCGCTTTAAAGGAACATCTAGCGCTTCCTCAACAAACCTAACGACTCCCGTCCAATTAATTCCACCATTTTCATTTTTCTCTGTGAGGCAATCGTAGTAAGCAAGTCTGCCCCGCTTTTCTGCGGGGAGGGATTGAGCCATTGCCCAATTCCGGTAAGATTGATTGATAGCATAACATTGGGAACATCCAGCCGATACCTTGGAGCATCCGACTATCGGATTCCAACTATTGTCAGTCCATTCGATATTGGTCATATTTTCCTTTGTATAAATTTAAATTTGTTGGGGTGGAGGGGCGATCGCAGTATCAATACCACAAGCGCTGATAATCTTTTGGCTCGGCATCCACAAACCTTGCTCTCAGTCACGCGGGAACCAGGCAAGACAGGGCTGTCCCCGCTCCCTCATCAACCGTAGGTTGATGAGGGAGCGGGGACGCGCTGGTTTTTATCCGGCTATGTGAGACATGGCGCTCGTAGCCGGATAAGCTAAATCTTCCTGCCTTCCCTAACATTGGGCGGCTTACGCTTGGTTTGAAGTAGTACCGTTTCAATTAGTGCTATAGCAAAACATTGCATCACTGCGAACTAGAGTTTCTGGCGTCCACTTGGACGATTGGTTTTGTTCTTCTGGCATAATATTTTTGTCCTTGATTTGCGGTTAAGGTTGACAGCTAGTTAGTAATTTGCTAACATTTGCTTTCAAATGCTCATAAATAGATGAATGGCTTACGTTCCACTCAGAAAGGCGGTCGAGTTTCTGGGGATGAGTGCAAACACTTTGAGGAAATATGCAGATGAAGGCAAAATCAAAAGCATCAAAAACGCGGCAGGGCAAAGACTTTATGACATTGAATCCTACACCCGTGGCGATTCAGTTAGAGCTACCACTATTTGCTACTGCCGAGTCTCTTCCTCAAAGCAGCGCGACGACCTTGAGAGACAAGTCGCCTACATGCAGTCCCTCTACCCAGAATCAGAAATTATCAGAGACATTGGGTCAGGTATCAACTTTAAGCGAAAGGGTTTGCAAGCCTTACTGGAACGCCTTATGCGAGGAGATAAGTTCACGCTTATCGTTGCCTGTCGCGACAGACTTGCAAGGTTTGGATTCGAGCTTTTTCAGTTCATGGTCGAGCAAAACGGTGGAGAAATCCTGGTTCTCGACAAAACTGTACACTGCCCCGAATCAGAACTTACCCAGGATCTACTCTCAATCCTTCACGTCTTTAGTTGCAGAATGCACGGACTTAGAAAATACTCCAAGAAAATCAAGGAAGATTTATCTAAGGCTGGGAGCGGAGCAAAAGATACTGATTAAACAATGGTTTGGGGTTAGTCGTTTCGTCTACAACAAAACACTTGAATTGCTAAGAGATAGGGTTATTAAAGCAAATTGGAAAGCTATCAAGGGTAACATTCTTGATAGCTTGCCTGATTGGTGTAAAGATACCCCTTACCAAATTAAATCAATAGCAATCAAAGATGCTTGTAAAGCTGTTAGTAATGCAAAACTCAAATACAAAAAAACAGGAACATTTTCTAGATTTAAATTCAAGTCTAGAAAAGACCCCAAACAATCTTGTTACATTCCAAAGTGCGCTGTATCGAACAAAGGAATTTATTACACAATACTAGGCTCAGTTAAATATACTGAACCATTACCCAAAGATTTTGGAGATTGCCGCCTAGTATGTGTTTACGACGATTACTATTTGGTATTACCCGAAAAAAGTCTACAACGAGAAACCGAGAAACAAGGTCGATTTGATGAGTTTCAAAATGTAGATGTGGACCACTGCTATGACCAGTGTTTCCCATCTGCGCGATCGCCTGACCTTGGGAAACTTGCTGCCCAGTGTTCACCAGAAGACGGCTATTGTGACCATAAACAGTGGTTTCGCCGTTGGCGTGCCGGATACGGATAGCATTTCCTAACCCCCAATCATCCCATCCTGCTTTCACTACTTGCCCTGCGGCGGCAGCAACAATTGAATCTCCTGTATTCCCCGCAATATCAATTCCTATGTGCTTGTGGATATTAAATCCTTGAGAAAGAATTCCAATGGCCGGACATATAAATGCAACTGTTGTTGATGGATTAGAATGAACGCTTGTTTTTTCTGATTGCCGCGATAAGACTTGGCTGATTTCGTTGCTCCGCCTTGATTGGTCGAGATAAATACAGTTCCACTTCCAATGTTCTGACCATGCTTGATATGGACGAAGTTTGTCGCGGTAGTAATTGTTGTTAGGGCTGGCGCAGATGTGGAACAGTCCAAAATTTTGATCGCCTGCCTCCAACTCACCACTGTTTTTACGGAACGCTTCGACCCTCGCCCAATTAATTGCTTCTAACCCTTTCTTCCCCTGAGCAATCGCCTTTTTATAAGTTGACGGAAAATTATCAGAAACTCGTGGGCTGGCTTGATTCCATTGATCGACAGCATTGACAAAGGCTTCAAGGTTTTGTTCCGGTTCAACCCCAGCCTCTTTCATTAATCGGGTGATCCGTGTGATGCGCTGCTGCGTTCTCTCCAAGCAACCACGATCGGCATTTTCTAAGTTTGTGCCGCCTCGACCTTGGTCTGAACACCAGCCACGGTTGGTAACGCCGTTACCGGGGTCGGTGTGTCCGCTGTACAAAGAGGTTTTGGAACCATCGGATTTGCAGTTACCTTCAGCTTTACAGATGGCGATGACACCAGGAGAAGAGTTGGACTCAAATAAACTATTAAGTGGTCCGTTGTACGGGGTTAAAGTATCTTTCATTGTACCAACAATATTGGAGCCAACCGGAGCAAAACTGGTTATTCCGATAATTGCACTAAGTGCAATTAAGATTTTGTGATGCGAAACATATTCTTTATTTAGATCTATTTTTATTGATTGAGTCATTTTCGCTGCCTTCCAGCTTACTTGTCACTGGCTGCGGTTGATCGCCAGTTATTGCCCACCAAATGTACCCAGTCTGCGGTGCAACAGGTTCGCCACTAATTTTCTTTTGCCCAAAATGCAGATGCGGACCTGTGCTAATGCCAGAATTGCCAGAAGATGCGATAATGCTACCCGCCAAATGTTCCCCGCCTGCACATCTAGATAAATGCATATTTTGGAAAATCCATCCCATTGAGTGATACTCAGCAACCAGCCCACCACCTCTGTCTTGAAAACAACGAACTGATACTTTTTCTCCGGGGTTCCCAATCGCATGCAATGGGGTGCCAATGGGCATTGCTTCATCCGCACCGTGGTGAAAGCTGCTTGCTCCTTCCGTTGGGGTATCCCTTGGACCATAAGGCGATGTGACTGTGTACCCAGCTATCTTGTCTCCTAAAGCAGGCGATCGCCCTAAGTTAGGTGCCCAATAATCAACCGTTTTATCCACTTTCTTGACCACACGCCCCACACCATCCCCAACACTGCGGGTGAAATGCCATAATCCCTGAAGCGCACCTGAAAATGGGGGAACAGCATAAATGATAAATACTAAAATCCCAAACCCAAGAGTAATCAAGTTCCACTTGGCTTCTGCGCTTAGATGCAAATCAACTATTGCAGCGCGTGTTTTCGCAATTTCTAATTGGTGTTTTTCGCGCTCTAACTTTAGCCGATCCTGCTCGATTTTGATTTTTTGAAGTTCAAATTCCTCGGATTTTTTTTCAGTAGGGTTTGTTCCATTTTCTAGTAACTGCTCTAGCCGTTTAACTTCGGGATTGTCATTACCTACTGGCTTTGGCTCAACATGACGTTCTGGCGATGCTGCATCCGGGGAAACGCCTGTACGTAGTTGTGACTTTCTGAACGGTTTGCCTTCATTAGTTTGTAGAGTTGGTGGACTAGAAGATGCGGCAACTGTTTGTGTATCCAATACGCGAGTTGTAACCGATGGCGGTGTACTCAATAGCGGTTGTTCATCGGGCGGAAATAGCGTTATTGTCTCCATGTCTGGCAGTACGTCCATTTTGCTAACTTTATGTCCGCCAATTGAAGAGTAATAAATGCGCTCTATGCCGTCAGCAATCAGACTTTGATACTCAGATTGGAGTCGTCCGCGATCGCCCACATTCTCCACTAAATCTGAATCTCCAATAGCAGCTGCTACCGATTCAAAATTACCACCACCACCAAGAGCAATAACTCCCAAGTTACGTCTGCAATCTTTATCGAGATGGAGCGAACCGCACTGATGCCCTTGGGCGAACAGCCATATGTAGCATTTATCTTGGCGACCCTTAAATATTAAGCACTCAACTAAGTCAATTAATTCAACATATGCTTGTTTACTACACTTTTTGGCAACTTTGAGGATGATCAGCCATTCATCCAACACAAAATATAAAGGGCGAGGATTTACCTTCTCGCCTTTTATCGTTTTCTGAATTCTGACATTTTCCCGAACTTCTTGGATGGCAACGGCTTTTCTCAACCGTTGCAACAGTGGTTCTATAGACTCAGGCTTTGAGAGAGAAACGTTGATAACTCGTGGCATCCCGTCTTTTGCAGTCTGTTGTTCTAATCCCATCCATACGGATGCTTTTCCGGAGCCACAAAAGAAGTCGGCGCCGCCATTGGTTGCTTGGCATATTCCGGCAATAGCTGCAAGCATTACTGTTGTCTTACCCGAACCTGTGCGCGATGCGCCCACCAAGTGTCCATCATACGAGGCGATCGCTCTTATAATTGGAAGTTGTGATAAATCTAATCCTACATCACTTAATTGCACCTCTGTTCTCCAGTAATCGCTATTTTTGCAACAAGTTTACCTACTTTTAATCGAAAGCTGAAACTGTTGAGTTTTTGGGTCAACGCCTGCTTGAAATGTTTTCGCCGTGCCAACTAACCAAATTTCGTAGCCAGTGCTTTCTTTGCAGTACGGCGAACCTATCAACTTAATTAGATTGACGCGATTAGTCGATGCTTTCGCTTTAACTACATCTGTCATTCCAATTCTTCCAGTTAAGGATGGAGTGGTAGCGCAGGATGCAGCGCGGGGTTCAATTGGGTCATATCCGTACCGCTTTTGAGTTTCTATATCCAGATTTTGAGCGGCTTTACCAGATGCTTTCGATAACCCCGTAAAGCCTTCTTGGATTTTATTAAATGCACCACTGCCGATCGCCCAGTTTAATTGCCAAGGACCATCAGCAGAAATGGTCATAATTAAAATTACAAAAAATAGGGCTAACCAACCAACGTTAGCCCACGTTAGCCCCCTAATCATTACAATTTATTAAACCCTTCTGTATTGGTTGGCAAATCATCCGTTCTGTTGTTTGTATGTCCTGGGCGTTTGTGCGGATAACTAATTGTCTATCAATTTTTTCTTCCCCATCTCCCCTGCACAAAAGCCCAAGTGTTTCCCCCTACCTCGTTTGTGTGCTTTCTCTGTGTTGATTGCCTGGGCGAATAGATTGCTGCCCTTGTATGTCTTCTTGATAAGATGTTCCCCCAGGACGAAGCCCTTTTCCTTCGGACGCATTCATTAGTGATTCTCCAATTGGTCTGCTTCCTTCAATAAAGCCCCCAGCAGCTCGTCGCCCTGAAATGCCGATCACACCCATTATGTTATTTGGGGTATAAATTCCCCAAATAACCGCAGCTATCGTAGGTGCCACAAATATCCAACCACCTATTTTAAAAGCAGCTTCGATTGGACGACGAAAATCAACCACTCGCGGATCAAACTTTCCTCCGTCACTCATTTTTTACCTCCCAAAAATCTTCTAATACTTCATCTGTTGGTTTGTGAGATTTTGGGAACTGCACAATATTTTGTGTAGTATTCCCAAAAATTCGTTTGTGTTTGATCCCTAAAATTTCTGGTAGCTGAAGCGTTTGATGTCCGCCAATATTTGTATATACGATTGGCAGCGGACTATTTTTCTCCCGCCACTTTGACATCTCCTTTTCCAGATCTAGCCTGATCTGACCGGGGGGAACTATCCATCTGTTCCCAAGTGCGGCTTCAATTGATCTGTAATCGCCATCTCGCCCCTGACACCAGTAAGCAAACTGATCGCGTAATCCACTATTTATGTCGTTTTGTTCGCAATCCGGCATTTGAGTTATCAACCAGACAATCATCGAATCTTCTAATCCGTTCAGAACTAAAAGTTCAAAATTGCGTTTGATTCGCTTCCATACAGAGATAAATTGACTTGACTTTGGAGTTTGCTCTTTTTCAATTTCATCGTACTGGGACGCCAGCATTCTTGTAGACGGCCACTCGTCAAAAACAAAAATGTGTGGTTTGGGGTTATATGGCTCACCTGATTGCAGTTTGCGGTTGCGCTCTTTTTGACGAGCGCTCATAAGAGCGATCGCCCAAGTTAACTTTTTATCCATTTTCAGAATGTCGAATGGGCAATCATAACTCATGTTCACTACACAACTCGTGTCATCTGCGTTTTTTAAACTTTCAAGTCCCATCCAAAAGGATTGTTTTGGGTCAAATATTGTCCATTCAGTTCCATTACTTGTTTCAACATACTTAGACTCAATTGCTGCCAAAATCCAAGGTGGTTTCATTTATATCACCTCCTTACGGTAATTCAAAAAATAGTCAAAACGTAGCAGGCGAAGAAAAAGTTGATAGACAATTAGTTCTCTGCCCAAGACCTCCGCCCCTCTACCCCTCTGTCCAGGACTTCCCGCCTAGGACCTCTGCTTCTTCGGTCAATTGCACCCTTGCGGTATGTCACCGCTTTGATTTTGTCTGTTCTTGCGCCAGTGATATTACCTCTCTCTGGTGTTCATCAGAGAGCAATGCAGCAAGGTTTAAATCATGTTCACTAACCTCCTTTAACTCTTGTTGCATTAATGGACCTTCTGCATATGCTGGAATATTCCTTACGTCGTATCGGTTTTCTTGAACTACTGGCTGCTCTTGCTTTTGCCATTGGGTTGTGTAAATGCACAAAGCAGCCAGAAAACCTCCACCAACAATATAGGTCCGCCACGACACCCTTGAGAGCGCTCTACCTACTAATTGAAATTTTTGTAATGATTTGAAAGCAAGTGGATTTTTTGTTGCTATCGGTCTTGGGCTTTCTAATTCAATCTCGACAGCGTCATCATATTCAACAGCGTCATCGTACTTCATTTGTCTTTCCTACATGAATGCTGCTCAATCCTGAAGCGCCGAAATTCCTCTATCTCTTCTGGAAAGATTTCATCAACGTAAATCGTCTTTATACTTTTAACAGACTTTTGTTTGAACAAGAGTGTACTAACAAAAATTGCAGCACCTCCTAAAACAATTCCCGATCCAAATCCAATCTGCAAGCTTTCATCAGCTGATGTAATTATTTCGCTTTTTACTTGCTGCCCTACAACCTCTAAAGAACCGTGCAGGGAATTTCGTGTGACAAGGTTCTCGGCTAAAAGCGATCGCCCCGTCAAAACATTATTCCTCAAAAAATAAAAGCTAGTAACAAGGGCTGCTGCTGTAATTAAGAGAGCGGAAACTCTCAAAGATCTATCCATTCGTCATTTGCTCCGTAAAATCCTTTTTTCCAAGTGCCATCTGGTTGTTCGACCATCGTCAGATGTTTTTTCAATTTCCGCCGCAATTCGTCTTTTTTTTGATAACTATTTGTTTGCCCAAAACCCATCATTCCGACAGCACTAGATGCTAATGCTGCTATTTCCGGTAAATGCGTACCAGATACAACGCACGCCATCACAAACCCAATAAAGCCGATCGCCGCGCCCTCAATGTATTTTTTCAGCCCCATTAATTACCACCTCCGTCGAGGGCGATCGTATGCGCTTGTTATTGCCCAAACACCGACGGCTGCAGCAAGGGCTGGCGGGGCAAGGGCAACACCGAATAATGAGCCGATGAGAACGGCAGCGGTAAAGCCTTCAACTCCGCCCGTAACCAATCGAGATATAAATTCCACTCTGGTTCTCTCCTCTATTAAAACTTCTCTAGTTGCACCCACTTCACCCTGTAGTTCCGCAATTAAGCGTTGATCTGCTTCCAGTAACTCTCTGATTCTTTGTGAGCTGTTTGCGCTTGTTCCAATAGGTTGGTGATTTTCGCTTGTAAATTTGTAGGGTCTGGTAGATTTAGTATTTTGTGAAAACGCAAAGGGTCAGCGGCTGTCACCTCCCGATACTCCTGTCTGATTGCTTCCAATTCAGTTGCGAGAAGTTCCGTTTTTCTATTGGTGTAAGCAGTTTTCTCGATTGCAGATTCAATTTCTGCTCGCTGGTATCCTTTGGTTGCGATTACTTGAATACCAAGCGATTCAATTATCTCAGCAAAGATTGCAACAGTACTCTCATCCGCACCACTGCCACTGGGATTCGTTGAATTACTGGCAGATGAAATATTGGTTTGGGTTTGAGCTGCAATTATATTTGTGGACTGGTTTGGGCTTAATTGAGGTCTACCCTGCGCACTTAGTGCTACGTTGATTACGTAATCCGGATAATACTCCCATTCATCAATATTAAGCGGCATCTCAACCGCAAAATTCGGATCGCGTTGCATTGCTTCCATTATACAAAGCTGCAACGCTACCAACTCCATTCCCGTCATTTCCGCCGCTTGTTCCGGTGTATACTTCTGCATTTGCTGTTCTCCTATTTTTGTATGCCAAATACGACGTTTTAAAAGCAAATTTTGAGAACCTCCACGGTTCTGCTTTCACCCCTTCTTCTACTATCCAAACTTTTGCTTTACCTTTGGGCAGTTTTTGAAAACATTCGGCTATTCTACCTACGACCCATAATCTGTATGGGGTAACTGGGAGTTGCCCAACCCCGTGGTGTTCTGCTCGTTTCAGTAACGATTGAATTTCTATTTTGTAGTCTGGTACCTTTTCTCTGGCGATCGCATCATATCTAATCCAAGACCTGTAGCAAATTCCTAATATTTCGGCACTGTCGGCGAGCGACAGCAGCGAATTTAATTCAAAAACAGCGTCTTCCCAGATTTTTTTCACCCCCCGTTAAAAATGTAGTTAATATCATCTACAAAAACGTAATCTCAAACAATTTCAATACGTCATCAACAGATTGACTAAGTATTGATTAGAAAATTAACTATGCAGGGGAAATAAAAAGATGACTTGAGTGCCAATTTGGCACTCAAGTCATCTTTGGTTGCCGGCACTCCTCGTATTCCTTTATTGTTTTCTCAAACCGCGATATCCTGACACAAGGAGAGTTGATTGGTAACCTTGTACTTCGGTATGTCGAGCTAACGGGTGCAACATTTAAGAAGATCAATGTAATGATCCCCACCGGATCTCTTCTCTACATGTTCTACTCTCCTAGTCTGAGAAGCATCGTTAATATCAACAACTACATCACCAGGTCGAAATTTGTTTACTGGCTTCATCTTTTTGCTTCCTTTTCTAGGCGTTGACTATGAATGGCAAATAAAAAAGCGATCGCACGAACGCAACTTATCGAGGGTGCGATCGCTTTTTTATTTGAATCGATTATTTTCAACAATATTCGCGGGATTCGGCAAGCCCTAACCTCTCCCGTTCGCGCTCCTCGTTGCGGTAGCGCGACTCGTCTCCGCGCTATATAAGGGTAGTTGACCAGAATAAATTTAAAACTGAACACGCTTGTCACCCTTTCGGTTTACCTTTCGCGCTCCGTGCCTCAGCCCCGGAGGGCTTTTACAGTTTCGGCATCCCGGCTGCTTATCCCGGCGGCAATTTATTCTGTGCGGATTACTTACCACAATAAAAAACCCGCTCCCTGGGGTCAATGGCTTTATTTGTACAACGTACAAGCGTTTTTCAGTTTTGGTTAAGAAACTGTACGT
>CAZZYE010000037.1:9523-19028 GCA_964658145.1 uncultured Stigonema sp. | reverse complement strand
CTATTATTAAGAAAAAATATATTATTAAGAGAAACTCTATTGTACTTTTCTGTTCTTGGTGTTTCCAGCCGAATTTCCCATTGAAGGTCGCAGGCAATAGCTAATGCAATACCTTTTGACTTTGCTAATTGTAATGCACCAGACTGAAAGCCACGAGTCGTAACAATGATTCCTTTGTGAGCACCGATGTCTTCAATGCGAGAAGCAAACTCCAAAACCTCGTTAGCTGCAACCAATTCAGAACAGTTTTTACACTCAATAAGTATTAGAAACCTCACTCCCGCAATTTTCATCTCTGCGGATACGCTTATTTGGTGTTTATAACCAGATTTTCCCTTGTAGTAAATGTTTTGTCTAACTTTAAAGTCTATTCCAGGGATATCTTTAATCAAGCGTGCTTGGAGAAGATCCTTTACTAAAATTTCGTATTCCTGTTGAGTAACAACATTTGGCTCAGAAGGTGACGGTTTAATATCTATAGGTTCAGGCTTCTTAGTATCAATTAAAACTGGTGTTAGATTCTCAGGAATTCCCTCCATTTGAATAGCATTGCAACCTAGCTTGTATGCAAACTCAAAAGGACGACCTGCTCCTAAAGCATCATAAAAACCTACAGCAAAGGCGATCGCTGATTTGTCACCAATTGCTTGCTGCATACCAATCACATAGTGAATGTGTTCAGCAATAGCCTCAGCTTGTACTTGGGAGTGACAGCCATTCAGCACGACACACTCCACTTGATCCGCAAATAACTCAAATAACCCAGCTAAAGCCTCTCTTGTCACAAACTTGGGTTCTCCAGTTTCATCCTCAAAAATTAGTCCTTCTTCTCCTGCTCCATGTCCGGCAAAATGAACAATATGCGGATTTGACTCTAACATAGCTCGATGGATGTCCCTCGGACGCACTGCCCACCTCTGCACAAGTTCAAACTGATCCCGGTGCTTAGATCGATACAATCCTTCATCAATTTCTCTTATTTCTTCATCTAAACGCAGTCGTGAGGTAGTTTTCGGATTTGCAGATAGGATCAAAATCTTTCGAGTCACGATAAAACTAGGATAGCTGGGTTAATTCGTGGCATTAGACGTAAGCGTGTTGTTTTTTACCTGATTGCTATTGCAATACTAAATTCAGAACTTGACAGAAAAAGTTGGCATCTTGTTGTAACAGCAACTCTTGCTTTAACCTAAGTTGGTAGCGCTTTCATATGCGATCGCATCGTACTTGTGCCTAAATCAGCCAGACAAGCTTTCATGCGGGTTCGCACTGTTCATCGCTAGGGACTAGTTCAATCAGTTCTTGTAAGCTACAGGAGCCATAACCTTTTACACTCAGCTTATTAATTGCATTAATTAACTGACCTAGCGCTTCACCACCAATCTCCGGTAGAACATCTTGGTTTTTGAGCCTAGAAATACTAGTAGGATGAACCTTTAGCTCATCTGCCAAAGCTTTGTTCGTAATCTTTCGCCTAGCCATTACTTCTCTTAGCTTCCAGCGAACTTTACTTACTGTCGGTAGCTTTAACACTGCACTCATAGGTATTTGTTACTGCTTATCCATTTGCTGTAATAGCACTACACGCTACTAGCATAGCGCTAAAGCCTTAGTTTCTTAATGTCTCACAAGTACCAATTGCTCTTTAAATTAGCGTTATGTGCTACATATATAGCGTTTAATGCTATTATAAAGATAATAGAGAAAGGCGATCTCACCGCCAAGTTTGAATCGCCTTCTCCTACAACCCTTGAAATAGAGGATTATTTCCTATGATTACACAAGATGTAACGACAATTTGTGCTGACCAATTAACCGAAGGCGATATTATCCAGCACTTGACTGGCGACACTTGGATGGTTATAACTGAGCCTGAATACACCACAAGAGGTATTAGCTTTGAGGTGTTGAGTCTAGATGTGGAAGCAGCAGACAACACGCAAACAGTCTGTTTTGCGCCTGAAGAGAGCTTTGTATTACTTGACCATCAACGTGCCGTGCTCTTTAAAAGCGAATATCGCTCTAGTTTTACTAGGGAGGCGATCGCTAGTTAGTCCGTACTTGTAATTCAAAAACTACTATATAGCGCACTTTAACTGATTGATGCACCCGTCTTTTAGGGTGCGCTATACAGCTTGAAATCACTCTCCTTTGGCATCCTAAATAACTATGCCTTCGCGCAAGTCACCAAAATTTTTACCCTCACCCCCATCTGACAGCCAGTCGGAACATTCAAACACCGTACCTGTCACAGTTATTGAATTAGAAGAACTCACAGAAGAGGAGTTGAGCTTACGCCTACAGCTTGAGCGAAAAGTAGAACGGGCATTCTATGAGGCTGGAAAGGCATTAATGGAGCTACGAGACAGGAGGCTTTATCGCAGCACAAGTAAGACCTTTGAGGAATACTGCCGTGATAGGTTTGGGTTTGAGCGCCGTCATCCCTATCTTTTGATAGAAGCTGCCATTGTGGTTGATAACCTATCGGAAAAATGTGATCCATTGGATCACATTTTTCCCACTAATGAACGCCAAGTCAGACCTTTAACCAAACTAGAACCTGAACAACAGCGGGAGGTATGGCAGCTTTCAGTGGAAGAAGCTGGCGGTAAAGTCCCATCGGGGCGAATTGTTAAAGACATCGTACAACGTATTATGGAGAGAACCAAAGTGGCGAATTTCTACCGAGTTGGGGAAGTGTGTCAGATTGTTGCCAAGGACAATCCTGATTTACGGGGTAAAGGCGGGTTCTGGTGCATCGTTAGTCAGGTGAATGAATTTAGCTGTACTGTTATCGCTTGGGATGGTTTGTATACGGTAAGACAAGAACACCTGAAGTCACTTGAGTATTCGGATGATGATTGTGAGAGGATGAAGGAGATAGGCGATCGCATCACCAGACTACGTAATACTGGCAACTTGGAAGCAGCGGCATACGCTCACTTGAAACACTTGGGTGAATTAAAGCGTCCTTACCTAACACAGTTGGAAGAGAAGCTGTTGAGGCTTTTAGAACAGGAGTATAAAATTACTACCAACTAACCTCAAATGGACGAAGTAGTAACAGTTATTTATTTTGATGGTGCGGCTGAACCAACTAATCCAGGTCCAGCTTCAGGAGCAGCGATTATTGATTTACCAACAGGGGAATCGTTGACTGTAACTGTAGATTTAGGAGTACAAACGAATAATGTTGCTGAATATTCAGGTGCGATCGCCGGATTAAAAAAAGCTCTGGAACTTGGTTGTCAGCGTATTAAACTGTTTGGCGATAGTCAGTTGGTTATTTATCAGCTTTCTGGTCGTTATAGTTGCAAGAGTACTGGATTAAGACCCCTCTACCAACAAGCACGAAACCTACTAAATAAGTTTGAGAAATATTCGTTACACTGGATACCACGGCATAAAAACGGTCGTGCTGACGCTGCTGCTGGTGAAGTACTCAAGGCTAAGCTACCTCCTGTCGTAGAAATTCCAGATGGGTTGCCAGTACCGTACCCAAAGGAGAGGTTGAAAACCCAAATATTGGAACTGCGCTCCAAGGGTAAAAAAGCAAGTTTCAAAGAATGGCTGAATTTGAAATCAGGCAGGGATGAGTTTTCCTTGCTTAGGGGAGAAGCCCTGGCGGCTAAAGTTCCAAATGAAGTGAGAAGTGCCATAACTGAAGCATTACGACCAGACGAGAATGAGGAGTTTATTGCCAAAGTTTACCGATGGTACTTGCGGGGTCTGCCACCAGCACTGGCTTTACGTAAGTGTCGGGTTGATGCTGAAGTGGCAGCCAATGTCAAAAGTCAACTGAAGTAGGGATACACAATAAACTCAAGTTGACAAACTTTTCTCTTTAGTGAAATAACGAACTCCTCTACTGACAAGCAAGATAATCTCTGAACACCCAACCTGTCACTTTCCTCTTACCTGAGAGAAAACTAATCTCTACCCACTTATCTGTACGCGGTGTATTAGTTTGTTCCACAATTGTGCCGTTTTTCAACTGAGCAATAATTTTACCGTTAGGTTTTGAGCGCACGTTGAGCGGCGTTCCCGTTGGGTCATTAGCCGTGCAAGGCGGATTCGGCGCCTCTTGTTGAGAGATTAATGCTTTAGTAGTCGTTAAATCTACTTTTGATTTAGAGTATGCAGCGATTTGGATGCTGGTTAATACCGTTACGCTCAGCAATGCAATCAGTAAATTGTTTTTCATAATTTTGTCTATTTAAATTTCAAGCAGCAACAATCGTACTCCTAAATCGGGTGTGCGATCGTCACTTGACAATCAATAACTGCATATCCATCACTATAGTAAAGCAAGAAGTGATGCTGCGCTTACGCATATCTCTACTACGTAATACTGGCTTGTTGTCAGATGCGGCAATGAGTGTTCGAGAAGCACTTGGGTGAGATGAAGCATCGTTACAAGGACGCTGTTGTTAGAGAAGCTGTTGGGGGTGTTAGAGCAAGAGTATGGAATGATGACTGACTAACCTAAAATGAACCAAGATTGGACAGTTCTTTACTTTGTAAAAATATAGACACTGTAGTAATTACATAGTACGTAAGGGAAAAGCAGCCTGTTATTGTGTAGTATGTATTAATTAGTACGCTATATTTTTGAATTTAACAATGATAGTACGTTGTTTTTAGCTTCATGAAAGAATATATAAGTTAGTTCCTACGTCCTTACGGAGTACAAGTTTACTACAATCGCTCTGTCGTTAGAAGTATTTTTCAGAATTATCACGGTCGCTCACCCCTTCTTCGAGTACTTAATATAGCGGAATACACATCAATTGCTACGTCATATGGTGAGTTATGAGCTAAATGACCATTCAAAAATCACTAGTAAATAATAGAACACAATTTAGTAAATTTGTACGTGAACTTCGCACTCTGACCGATCTTACACAAGAACAATTCGCGGCGGCTGTCGGCGTTACCTATTCCACAATTAATCGGTGGGAAAATGAACGCTCTAAGCCCTCACCAATAGCAATGCGGCGTATTGAAGAGATGCTGCAAGACATGGGCGACCAGGGAAAGGATTTACTCGCGAAGTATTTAAAGTAGGCACTGATGCTTATGCAGATATGGGGTGGCGCTCGAATGAGTCACGCTCACCGCAGATATAATATGGCGTCGCAAGTAATTCGCGATCGCTTTCTTTGAGGCTGCCAATTCGAGAGTAATTACAGCAACGGTTTTGGATCAAAGACTTTTTAAACAGGGGCAATACTGAAATGGTAGAGCGACTACTGCAACTAGATGATGTGCGCTTGATAGACACACCAGAGAAAATAGCATTTTTATTTCAGAAAATAGGCTACAACGCGATCGCCAGACAATTAGCTATTGACGACCTGGAGCTACCGCAAAGGAGTGCTGAAGCTATCTGGGATGCGTACATGATTGCCGATTACAAAAGGGGCAGTGAGTCGCTACAAGTCTTGCTATTTCAGTTGCATTCTGACGAGTGGCAGTCTCCTAGTGTTGCCAGTAACCGCATGCGATCGCTTGCCCAAAGTCTTTGTAGACGATCCTCCAATTTCTTGCTCTTGGGTACAAAAGACTACGACCAGCTGATGTTGGTCAACCCGCGCAAGACTTTTGATAGCGACATGAATCTAAAGGTCAGCATTCGCAAACTGCTGATTGACCGCATTCATCCTACCAACTACGACCGGGACCGCTTAGAGGCGATCGCCGCTCGTGACCTCTCTCCTCAAAAACTTTACGATGCCCAATGCGAAGCTTTTGATGTTGAGAAGCTGACCAAAGAGTTTTATAAAGGCTATCGGTCAATTTTTGAAGAAGTGCAGCAGGTAATTAAAGCCAACAACCCTCACCCCTACTTTGAAGACAAAAGCCGCCTGCATCAGTTCTCTCAACGATTCCTAGGACGGATTATGTTCCTCTACTTTTTGCAGAAAAAGGGGTTTTTGGGAGGCGATCGCAATTTCCTAAAAAGTAGGTATCCTAAACCCTCTCTCGCAGAGGACACTGATTTTTATACTGATTTACTAGAGCCAGTATTCTTCGAGATACTCAACCAGCAACGTCCCAATCACGAGTCACCTTGGGGCAAGATTCCCTACTTAAATGGTGGACTATTTGACCGGGATTATGGGGTTGATATCAAGGATGCATCTGGACTGGAAACACCACCCCAAATTCAACTACCCAACTCTCTGTTTGACCCTTCTGCTGAAAAAGGCATTCTCAAATTTTTCAACAGCTACAACTTCACCATTGCGGAGAACGTCCAGGGGGATGAAGAAGCTGCAGTTGACCCTGAGATGCTGGGTAAAGTGTTTGAAAACCTGCTGGCGTCTGAGGAGCGAGGGCAAAGTGGTACATTCTACACACCACGCGGAATTGTACATTTTATGTGTGTGGAGTCGCTCTCGCGCTACCTGGCAGACTCTAGCGGCATGGATGTAGAAGTAATTAAGCAACTCATGGAAGCTGACCCTGACTTGCCTGATGCTCACTTTAAGGGACTACTGACAAAGGAACAAGCGAAAAGACTAAAGCAAGCCTTGGAGTCAGTTAAGATTTGTGACCCATCTGTTGGATCGGGGGCATTTCCACTAGGAATGATGCAGGTGATGCTGGCAGTACGGCAGGCGATCGCACGACGGGAGGGGATGACTATACAAAGGGGTAGTCTTACCATCAGCCAATGGAAGCGGGACATTATTGCCAACAACCTGTATGGGGTGGACATCAAACCAGAAGCAATTGAAATTGCCAAGCTGCGGATGTGGTTGTCGCTGGTGGTGGATATTCCTAATATTGATGATGTGGAGCCTTTGCCAAACCTCGATTACAAGCTGATGTGTGGGGATTCAGTGATTTCTACTATCAATGGTGAGCAACTGATTCCTGACCCTACCAAAGATAAGCAGCAGCTTGAATTGAACGTAACTCCTGTGCAAGCAGCTATTCAACCCTTAATAGACTTACAACATCAATACTTTGAAGCTCATGCTGAGGAGCGAAAGTCACTTAGAGAGAGGATTATCAAGGCTGAGAAGAATGTGTTTGGAGAGGCGATCGCTAACCGTCGTTCCTTTTGGTTTAGGAAGCAGCAAGAACTAGAGGATAAAATTAGGCTAATGAAAGGGAAATTCAGCAAAGCTCAGGAAAGGGAACGAAAGGAGATTGCTGATAAGTTGACTGAGTTAGGTAAGTTTGCGACTAATGTGGAAAGGGGGATGCGATCGCTTAACTTCTTTCAGTGGCATCTGCATTTTAATGAGGTGTTTCAGCAGCAGGGTGGGTTTGATATTGTGATTGGGAACCCGCCCTATGTGAGACAAGAGCAGATTAAGGAACTCAAGGCAGCACTTCAAGCAGAATATGAATGTTACACTGGGGTGTCTGACCTCTTTGTTTACTTCTATGAGCGTGGGTTTAGGCTGCTTAAGTCTGGAGGGCATTTGTCTTACATCACGTCTAACAAATACTTCCGTGCAGGGTATGGTGAGAAACTGCGTCAATTCTTAGGGGAAAAGTCACAAGTCCAGGTGTTGATTGATTTTGGTGATGCACCAGTATTTGAAGCGATCGCATACCCTAGTATTATTTTGGTTAGTAAGAGTAAGCCAAACAATCATCAAGCCCGTGTGCTGAATTGGGAAGCAGGGAAGTCTGTTGATGAGTTTACTTCAGTGTATAAAAACCAAAGCTTTTATCTACCTCAAAAAGAATTAGGGGCTGATGGGTGGCGGTTAGAGTCTCCTGCTGTGTTGCGGTTGTTGGATAAGTTGAGAAGTGCGGGTACTCCGTTGGGTGAGTATGTGAATGGGAGGTTTTACGTAACCGTTCAGGGGGGGGAGCCTCACAGGTGTAGGTTTTTTACAACTGGGTTGGCAAGACTTGGAGGACAAGGAGGTATTGTAGACTTGGGGGAAAAACCGCACCACACATGGTACGGCACTATACAAACTGCCTCTTCAGGCTATTTTTTCGTTGAACAATCTTCCAGGTCTACCTGTCTTCTCATCCCCCTCCTCTTGCCTCAACCGGGATGTAAAAAAACTACCCTTGTGAGGGGGGGGAGCGCCCTTGACGATACCCATTGCCTAATGAGTCGGTGAAACCCAGATATTATCTGAAGATGAACCTATGTGGATTGAGGAATATTGACCAACGCGATCGGCCCCTCATGCTGCGTAACGCGATCATCCGTAAGCGTTAAGGGGATACAAAAACGATGCAAACTCCCCGTCAGGTCGAGTCAAACAATGAAGCAAGAAATTTAAGCAGCTTTCAACAAGTCTTCTTCAACGCGAACTGAGGCCGTGCAGGGCGAGTCAACAGAATGATCTGATCCGCATGGGAGCAAACGAGGGGCTTGTTTGTCCTCACGAGCAGCAACAACAGCTTGTGTCAAAAATTCTAGAACGTTGCGCTGCTGAGACTTGAGAGTTGTAACTACCGTCAACATTCTGGCAACAAAAGTACTGCCAGCCTGAGTTTGAGAACCAAAACTGGTACGTCGCCAGCCTTTCAGCAGGACGAATTGCTCTCTCAGCAGCATTATTCGTTGGTTCTACACCTTGGGTAGTGACAAACAACCACATCGCACCGCGAGACTTTGAGTAGTTGACGGCAGGTACGAACAGTTTTTGCGCTCTTGAGTTTTTTCGCGTGCTGTAATTTCGTAGTTGTCGGCTTCAGTTAAAGTTGCTTTGATCTGAGAACGAATATCTTTAACCAATTCGACAAAATCACGACGGGACAAAGTACCATCACAGGATGAGATGCCATAGCTCAAATAATTTTTCTTGCTGTTTAACCAGTGCAGTCCCTAATTCTTTGGATACCCCAGAACGTTCCGAAATTTTGCGAAGGTTCTTCGCAAATGCGCCCAGCATAACTGTCTACGTCCTAAATCTACCCAGTTGTAAGCACCATGTCGGTCTGAATTGAGAATGCCTGCAAATTTCTCACCTGCGGAGGTTTTGAGCCGCTTGGGTACAACGAGTGAGAGCTATCTCAAAAAATGTAACTAGCGGCGTGACTGCAACCCATAGCCAAGCTTGACGTTCTTGAGGATTGCAACCATCGATATTACCTTGGCTGAAGCCTGTTTCATCCGCTCCTACTATCGGTTGTTGCTGGACGTAAAGTTTTGCTTCATCCACGCAATTGGCGAGCGCATTACTTGCTTCGAGCCTCAGTTTGTTTACTGTTCCCAACGATATTGAGATATCAAATAACTCTACTAGGGCGCTTTGTACCATACGCTGACTATTGCGGTACAATCCACTCAGTAGTGCAACAACAGCAACAACTCTTACACCGTAGCCACTTGGGTTTACGTCCTGGGGTAATATTGCACGAGTTTGTGTTCCACATTTGGCGCAAGTCAATTGGTGCAAGCGATGTTCTACAACAATTGGTTCAATCGGTGGAATCTCAACAATTTGATGACGATAAGGGTTGGGATCTTCTCCACTTAAGCTCTCTCCACAACCGCCGCATGTTATTGGATGATGGT
>CAZZYE010000037.1:0-9423 GCA_964658145.1 uncultured Stigonema sp. | reverse complement strand
GGTCGTATGACTCACTACATTTTTCGATTGGGTATAAATCTCGACTTTTACCCACATGACCAAGCTGACCTCCCCGTTTTTTACCGCTTTTTTTCTTTTCTGATTTCTCTCCAAATCCAGGGGGGTCGCTTGAGGGTGGTGATCATGAGTTCAAAGATGTTCTATTAACTTTTTCTGATAAGTGCTGCTGGACTTCAAGTAATTCCGTTATTTGTCGCTCTAATTTTTCAATGCCGCCAGCCATTGACTCCACCAATTTTTTGACGCGAATGAGAGTTTTTTCCCAATCTTCTTGGGATACCTGCTCTAAGTAGCTGCGGCGAACATGTTCCATAAATCTTACATTACCAGATTTTGGTTACTATTTTTTACCAGCGCTCTTTTACTTCTTTCTTAGGAGCAGCCCCACTGGCGGCGATCGCCACCCGCTACGAATCAAAGAAACACTTCGTACCACAAATCTAGTATTGATAAGGGTTCTGGCGAGTGTTTCTTGAAAGCCGCAGGCGCACCCCCCTGAACGGTTACAAATAATAAGCTCAATGAACTTTCGATTTTAGGCACATTTGTAAATGATATTGAAAATCTCTCCAAATAAAAATGCCACTCCCTGACTACATAGACAACGATCGCCACAAACTCGAAGCTATCCTCAAAGAGCTAATCTTAGGCGATCGCCAAACTGACCTCGACATCGCCACAGGCTTTTTCCGCATCGAAGCCTGGATACGTTTAGAACAAGCATTCAACACACTTACTAATCTCCGGCTTCTGATTGGACGTGACCCTGCCATTCTGCCAGCAGAGCGCAACACCATTGACCTCACCCGCTACTTCCGCCGTAGCGTCCAGGGTCAGCTAGAGGAAGAAGATTTTAATCTGGGATACAAACGCCAGATTGACCGCTTAATTGCCTACCTTCAGCAAGACCACATCCAAGTCAGGCTATTCGGTGTATTAAGTGAGGGAACCCCTTTTCTTCACGCCAAAGCTTATATTTTCGATGACTATAGCATCATTGGTTCCAGTAATCTCACACCATCAGGTTTAGACGGCAACACAGAACTGAACGTGTTGATTAAGCAGACTGCGATCGCTCGTGACCTCCGTACTAACTGGTTTGAAAAGTTCTGGAATGACACCAGTGTAGACCAGGACTACAAAGCCAAGCTCATTGATGCCCTCAACGCTTCCAAGTTTGGCAGCAAACCCTACACACCTTATCAGGTGTTTGTCAAAGCCCTCTACGAACTATTTAAGGAAGATACAGGATCAGAAGGGAGTGATCGCACTTCCCTAGAACTGGCTAGTTTCCAACAGGAGGGCTTTGAACGGGCGGTGAGACTCCTGGAGCGTCACCGTGCTTGTATTGTTGCCGATGCCGTGGGCTTGGGTAAAACCTTCATTGGGTTACGACTCCTAGATCATTACCTAATAAAAGACAAACGCCCAGGTTATGTTCCCCGTGCCGTCGTCGTTTGCCCTGCCCAGCTACGAGAGTTGGTGTGGATGAAGAAGCTAGATGAGTTTGGCATTAAAGCTGATGTTGTCTCCCAGGAGGAAATTAGCCGCAAGAACTTTGATGTTAAACGGTTCAGCAAATATGACCTGGTGCTGGTGGATGAATCCCATAACTTTCGTAACTCAGCTACCAACCGCTACCGTAACTTACAAAAGCTGATTGGCAGCGGCAAGCGTAACAAGCGAGTGGTGCTACTCACTGCAACTCCCATCAACAACACTTTGTATGACCTCTACCATCAGATTTTACTACTAACCCGTAATAATGAGACATACTACCGGGAGTGGGGCATTAGTAACCTGAGAGGTTATTTCAAAGACTTGACCAAAGGGAGCGTAGAAATTACTGAGCTATTGCTGCAAACAATGGTCAGGCGATCGCGCCAGGATGTGATCAAACGACAACGAGCGGGGGAGCAAATATTCATTGCAGGTAAAGAAATTCACTTTCCTAAACGCCAGCTAGAACAATTCACCTACAATTTTGAAGACAGCTTCCAAGGGCTTTATGCAGAAATTGCTTACCAAATTGACAGGCTTAATTTAGCGCCTTATAACATCCGGGCATTTAAGAAAAAGAAGAATCAGCAGGATGAAGCCCAGGTCAAGCGCAATGAAGCCCTAGTGGCGCTGATGAAATCTCTGTTCCTCAAGCGCTTGGAAAGTTCGCTCATTGCCTTTGAAAACAGTATTTCCTACCAGCAGCAGTTCCAACATGCATTCGATGGTATCTTGCAACAAGGAAGACTGTTAGATAGCGAAACTTTCCGCAAACTCCTAGCAGTAGAAACAGATGAAGAAGAGAACGTTGAAATTGAAGAACTCATCAATTCTTTGAAAGAAATTGACCCAAAGGAGTATCAAATCAATCAACTCGTAGCACAAATTGTAGAAGACTACCAAGCACTGGAAGGCATTCTCCTAAAACTTCAAAAAATTCGTACTAGCGTCGCAAAGCACCAAGACTACGATCGCAAGCTAGCAGCATTTAAAGAGCTACTGCTGCAGCTTAAGGGTCAAAAGGTATTAGTGTTCAGCTATTTCAAAGATACTGCCGAATATGTGTATAGTCAACTCCGTCAAGACCAGGACTGGCTAGCGGCAATGGAAGCAGATGGATACTCGCCTACCATTGACCTAATCACCGGGGCAACTCCTAATAAGCAGCGGTTTGATCTCGTTAAGCGCTTTGCTCCTAAAGCCAATTGTCCCAATGACGAAGAATTGCAAAATTACCAAAACCAGGAAATTGACATTCTCATCTGTACTGATGTGTTGTCAGAAGGTCAAAACCTGCAAGATGCTGGGGTGCTGGTTAACTATGACCTCCACTGGAACCCAGTGCGGATGATTCAACGGGCTGGTCGGATTGACCGCCTGGGAACCGACTTTGACGAACTGTTTATTTATAACTGCTTCCCAGAAGAAGGTTTAGAAACACTCCTGGGGTTGGTTGCTCGTCTCCAACAACGAATTGCCATGATTGATCGGGAGGTGGGACTCGATGCCAGTGTACTTGGGGAAACAATCTCTGAGCGATCGCTTGAAGAACTACGGCGGCTTAAAGAAGCAGATACGGATGCTGAAAAAGCTGAAATTTTAGAGGAACTAGAGCAAATAGCAGATTTAGTCTCCCTTGATGAAATGCGCTTCCCCCTACTGGAGTTCATTCAGCAAGTGGGCAAGGAAGCAGCTGAGGAAATTCCCTTGGGTATTCATAGTACGAGCGATCGCCTTCTTCGAGAGCATCCAAATGGCGGAATCTTCCTCGCTTTCCGTGCCAGGAACAGACACTTTTGGCATTTCTATCCCCGTATTAATAGTGCTATCTCCACCGACCCTAGCCGACTCGTCAGTGAAAAGCGTCAAATTTTCAGGTGGTTGCAGTGTACTGCTGCTGACTTTCCCAACCCTGATACTTTACCACCCGTCCAGTTTGACAACGCCATTTTTGCTGTCCTAAATGGTGCTGTACGTAACTTACTTTCTGACCTTCAAAAGCGACAGGTAAGCGGACGGCTACCAGCAACACTTTCCAGGCTGCTACTAAAGGTGCAAACTGCCTTGACCCAATCTGAAGAACTGGCAGATACAGAAGCCAAAGAACGGGTATTGCAAACTATTACAGGAGTTAATCTTCGTACTTATGAAAAGGACATTAAAGCTATCTGGGACAACTTTGTTGAAAACCGAGACTTGAGTGTGCTGGTGGCAGACTTGGACGAGTTGTTTGTTGACCAGCAGCTTTACGACGAAATTGAGGAGCAGGAGGAAGATGTCAATGCCCTATCCATGATTAAGGAAGAAGAGATACAGCTTGTTTGTTACCAGTGGTTTAAACCCTAATCTTAGTAACTGGAATATTTAAAGGAGAAAATAAATGTACAACTTTCATAATGGAATTGAAACTGAACTTGCCGCTCTAGGAATTGTACCTGGAATTATATTTATTGCACCTATAGTAGCTTGGGATTTAATAACGCGACTATTTTTTTGGACGGATTCATTGCTACTAGAGTGCTTTTTAATAACTATTAAAAAGTAGATTTTAACACTGGTAATATTAAGCTAAGGTTAATTAAAAAGTCTTAACAGCAACGAGGAGTATAGGAGGAATCACTGTGAAGATAACTGCTAACAAATCAATTCCTGCTATAGACCATTTGAACGACAGTCAACGCAATTCTTATTTTTTAAAACCATGAAACTAAACTTTATTCATCCAATAAACAGATTGATCATTAAAAATGCCCTTACTGTATTTTTACTAGCTTTTTTGGTTGGATGTGGGACTAACGAAAATCAAACAAATTCACCCTTACCAACTTCAGCACCTTCTATTCCTTCTACAGAACCCACACCAAGTAATATAGTAACAAAACCTGAAGTTACAGCCGCGCCATCTGTAACAGATCCATACCAAGATGCTATCTCGAAAGCTTTAGGTGCAGCAACCATTACTCAATCAGCACAATCGCAAGGAGATTGGAGTTTAATTGTCGGTATGTGGCAAGAAGCAATTAATTTGATGGAGAAAGTTCCCAAAGAAAGTTCTAACTATGCTTTAGTAAAAACCAAAATTCAGGAATATCAAAGCAGTTTAAAATTTGCCCAGCAAATGGCTCTTAAACCTCCAGTAACAGCTAATCCAGAACCTTTACAAAATAGTATATCTAATATAGTGCCAACGCAAAAAAATACAAATAATGTACAACCTGTAATTGCAAGTCAAAATTTAAAGGTTGCCCATCGAAGTTTTTATGAATAAGTCCCCAGATATTTATCAGCAATTTGCTATGAATGTACTGGCGATCGCCCGGAAGTTGAATTCACCTGTCAGTACACCAACAAGACAGGCTCAAACACAGGCTCAGTAACGGCGCTGTCAACACATGAAGGTAGTATGCAACGGTGAAGGCGAAGTAAAAATTAGCTATATAACAAACAAAATTAAGGTTAAATATGACAGCAGAAATAGCCATTTAGTTAACTTTTGTTAAATCCAATATCCAGCCCAAAGGTTGGCGCGGCTGGTGGATTTTCTAAAAAAACTGCATTTCATTTTTTTCATGTTACTGATGTTTTAATTATGGGAAAAGACCTTTTATATACACAAGAAAAAAAACGAGTTATACAAACAGCACAAAACCAACAAATCAAACGTTCTTTTGCTGAAGAATTAATAAAAAAATCAGCTTATTGGTATAGTCATCCTTCTGGTTACCCAGTACATGCACCAAATCACTTCAAACACATTTACGATCCCGTAGGAAGAAAATACGCATTACTCAAAGCCTTAGGTGATGAAAATATAGCAAAACCTATTAAAAATGATTGGAAAATAGACTTTGGAAGTAATACCTTTCTAATTAGTAATGCAATTTTGAAATGCCAATCAACTCTACTTAACTGTTACTGGTTTTTGCACTCATTCTTTGTAATCCTGCCTAGGCTTGGGGAAATGTTTTAGTCCCTGAATTTTATAAAACAAAAACTTCAATTAAGTAATAGAAAATAACTTGTATGAATAAATACGAATTAAATCCAGAGCAAAGTGAGATAGTTAATCATATAAAAGGTGGAATTTTAGTGCTTGCTCCAGTGGGTACAGGCAAGACACAGGTTTTGACACAGCGAGTTTTAAGGGCTATCGAAAATGGGATTCCGACTCGAAAAATTCTGTGTCTAACTTTTACCAATCGATCTGCACAGGAAATGACTGAGAGGTTAGCATCGTGCATACCAAGTCAGTTTTGCGACCTTACTATTAAGACATTTCACGGTCTATGCGCTTCGATGTTGCGGATTGAGGCTCGGCAAATTGGGTTGCCAGCAGATTTTGTCGTTTACGATGATACCGACTGTACTGAACTGATCAAAGAGATATTTGGGTTATCCAAGGATAAAGAAGCTGAGCAAATTTTCTTTGCGCTGGCTAAGTATAAGAGTCAAGCTAGTGAAGCTCAGTTATCCTCCAGCTATTCACTACAACAACTGTATGCAGATTTAGGTGCTAAGAAAGCTAGACTTGCTAGCCAGTATGGAGCGATTCTGCAACAGCGTCATGCCTTAGACTTTGCTGACCTTGTTTTTTATGTCCGGGTAATGCTGCATAACTATCCAGAGATTAGGAAGCGATGGGAGGAGCGCTTTGACTTTATTCAAGTAGACGAAGTACAAGACACTCACCAATCGGAATATAGCATCGTGCATTGTCTGGCATCTAGATCTGGCAATCTTGCCATGATCGGGGATTTAGACCAGACAATTTATGAATGGCGGGGTTCTGAACCAGAAAAGGTGATGGGTCAATTCAGGCATGACTATAAGCCAACAGAGTATTCTCTAACCTGGAACTATCGGGCAACTAAAACGTTGTTGAAAGCTGCTTCCGCTTTTGCTGATTCTTTCAATCAGCGACAAACTCAAATTACTCCTGCCCCGAACTGTGAGTCAGGTGAGTTAATTCAGGTTCATTTAGCTCAGAGTGAATGGGCAGAAGCTGAGTGGATTGGTCAGCAAATTCAAAAATTGGCTACCAGTAGTCCGAACTTTGCTTATAACCGAGTAGCAGTTTTGGCTCGAACCCACAAGCGGACTGAGATGGTTAGCCAAGTGCTAAATCAATTGGGCGTCTCCTGCGTCACAGTTGAACAGTTCCAGTTTTTCATGCGTCAGGAGGTCAAGGATGCACTTGCACACTTGCGGTTACTCTTGAATCCTTTCGATACCAGTTCAATGCGTCGGATGTTGATGCGTCCCAGTCGTGGGATTGGTTCTACAACAATTGAGAACGTGATCAAAGAAGGGCAAGATTGCGGTTTCAAGCTCATAGATATGGCATTGAGCCAAACGTTTATCGATGGTGATCCATTTAGTCCTCTATTGACAGCTTACGCTTCTGGAAAGATTGTGGTCTTTGATGTGGAGACTACAGGTTTTTCAGCGAGTCAAGATGAGGTGGTAGAAATTGCCGCCTTACTACTGGTTGACGGTTTTTTAAAAGCAGAATTTCAGGCATTTATTGCCAATACAGTTAGTGTGGGAGATTCCGAGCAGATACACCACTATAGCGATCAGTTCCTAACAAAGAATGGCAGACCTGCAAGTAAAGTGTTCCAGGAGTTTGTTAACTTTGCTGGGGATGCACTACTGGTAGGGCATAATGTAGGCTTTGATATCAAAATGCTCACAGCCCATGCCTGTAAGGTAGGTGTAACATTGCCTAAATTTCAATGGGCGGATACTTGGAATTTAGCAACCCGCTTTATAGAGGCAGATAGCTACAGTCTGGAAGCCTTGGCAGAAAAGTTGAATTTGACGCACTCTCCCACCCATCAGGCAATGGACGATGTTCGCACAACAGTTGAACTACTTGGAAAATTGATACCTCATGTCAGGTCAAAGGCTGATTACCGTCAAGCATTGGTATATAGGTATGGAAATGAGTTTGCTCTTTTGGCTGAACAAATAGACAATTGGCGCAAAGCTAGTCAAGAACTTCGACCAGATCAATTGCTGAGTAAGGTATTAAAGGAATCAGGGCTGTACACCTACTATGAGTCTGAGGAGAAGCGTCAACAGAATCTTCAGTACCTAGTACAGATTTTAAAAAATCGAGATGTTTTAGAACTGCACCCAGATACGGCTTTGCGAAGTATTGTTGAATACACTGCTTTAGCAAAAAACTTGGATCAAGTCTCTCAGGATGATAACCAAGTTCTAATTATTACGGTTCATCAATCTAAAGGACTAGAGTTTGATACAGTTTTTATTGCAGGTATGTCGGAAAATGAGTTTCCAGGCTTCTATAGTGTACAGAATGGCAATTTAGAAGAGGAAAAGCGTCTTTTCTATGTAGCAATGACAAGGGCGCAAAAACGCATGTTTTTATCAGCTTTTGCGAAAGATTCAAATGGCTATTCCAAATCGATTAGTCAATTTGTTGATGTAATTAAAAATGAATATATTCATAAGTGAATTAATAAAAAACTATCGTTATTTTCATCCTTTGTATTCATTTTTAAGAGAACCCCCGAGTCAATCTGGACAATGAGCCACTACCCCATCACTCTGATTCCACCCCAAATTGAGCAAGTAAAATCTGCACAGCCACCAGTACCAGAGCCTCCAACTTTACCTCAGCAGCCAGGACCAGAACAAAAAAAATTAAATACTACTTTGATAGGGGTGGAAACAGCAATTGCTGCTATCAGTGTTCCTATTGTCTCTCAAATTACCTCAATACCTGGTTGGTTATTATTTGTAGTGGCAGTGGGTGCGATCGCAACTCATGCATGGTATCAAATCACAACTTACCCGCAGCGCAAGCAAAAATACAACAATGAGGCTACTGACTATGACAAAAAATTAAAAGACTATGAAGAAAGAAAACGTCAGCATGAGCAGGAAGTGATAGCAGTTCGTAGTCCTGAGCGAATAGCTGCGTTTCAATACAACAAGCTGCTGGAAGTACTCAGTCAAACAGTACCTCATGATGGCAATGGCAGCACAGCAACAAAAAATCCCGAAGAAATTAAATTTAGGAATTATCTCAACACATATTTTCCGAGCAACATTCATACTGGACTAACTCTTAGAATCCCTGATTTCCAGCACCCATACACTCCAGACTTTGCATACATCGACCGAGTGCTAAACCTCTATATTGATGTTGAGCTAGATGAACCTTATGTTTATCACACTGGTTTACCCACTCACTTTTTACGAGCCAGCAAAGATACTAGGCGCAATAATTTCTTTATCAATAAGGGTTGGGTTGTAATCCGCTTTAGTGAAGAGCAAGTTGTTTGCCATCCTCACAGTTGCTGCAAAACTATTGCTCAACAAATTGCTGAAATAACTGGGGATGACTTGGTGCTGAGTCAGTTTACAAATGTTCAAAACCTAAAGCAGCAGCAACAGTGGACGCATGCAGAAGCAATGCAGATGGCAGAAGAACGAAAGCGGGATAACTATCAGTGTCAAGTTGAAATTAAACAGCAGATATTTGAGCCTTTGTCGCTAAATACTAGCACTACTAGGTGCGCTCAACAACGAGGGGCTACAAAAGCAGCACATCATGCCACACATATACCCGTGTCGCCATCGCCAAAAACTACCACTCCTCATACAGAATCTTCGCTAGCGGACTGTCCCTATTGTGGTGTCAAGGTTAAGCCGATAAAACTTGAATTGCACAAAGCAAGCAGGTGTCCCAAAAGACCATTAGATTAACTGCGATCGCACTCAGATGACTTAATGTCTTCAGCCATATGCAGCATGCAACAATGGACTGGAATTAGTTTACCTTGCGATCGCTGAATTAAAGGTCAGCGATCGCTCCCTACTGTACGTTCGCTCATTTTTAACCGCAAGATTTAATAAGCGCCTTACAGGGCT
>CAZZYE010000036.1:2231-19055 GCA_964658145.1 uncultured Stigonema sp. | reverse complement strand
CGGTACCTCGCGGGTACATGCTGAGCAGGTACCGTACTGTCACTCACTTGAGAGACTCGGCCTTCTCAGAGGACATCTTCTCGCTCTCGACGAAGACCGTGCTCCATCCATCCACCCCACCACCTCCTCCTCGTCCTTCCAAAAAGGTTCTGTGAAATTTATGACAAAGCGATAGTCCTGAGTGCTGAGTGGGAAAAATAATACTCAGTTACTCAGGACTTTTGCTATTTCCAGAGGACGAGGGTAGAGAATACGCTCTTGTGTTTGGTAAAACTGTGCTGGTCGGGGAAAAATGAGTAACTGTTATCCTTTTTACCTACAATTAGGCGGGTACGGACTCCAGATCAAACGACATGGAACAGAAAAAACACTCTCGTGCTTCAAACAGAGGTATTACACGACTACTAAAGTGGGTGAATCTTCGACCGGAAGAGGGCGATCGCACATGGTTAATGTTCGTTTTTTATACTACAACCTCCATAGGATTACGGTGGTCAGAAGATAGTACGGTAGCGCTGTTTTTGGATGAATATGGTGCTAAGTCCCTGCCTTTGATTTATATTGCCAGTGCAGTAACTGGAGTTGTGCTGGTTTTTTTATATTCTTGGCTGCAAAAGATTTTCCCCTTACGCCGGGTGATAGTGGCGATCGCGCCGGCGATGTTCGTGCCATTAGTTTTATTACGTTGGGGAATGCAAGTTCCACACTTGGCAGTCATGACAATATTTCTGCTACGGCTGTGGGTAAGCGCGTTTTATGTTGTCAACGACCTCAACACCTCGATTGCAGCCAATCAACTATTCAATATTCGAGAGATTAAACGCGCCTACCCACTTGTTAGCAGTGGTGCTTTGGTGGCTGATATCATCAGCGGCTTTAGTTTACCTTTTCTGCTGCTATTTGTGGGACTGGATAACGTCATTATGCCAGTTGCTGGTGTGTTCATAGCATTAGGGGCGGTCATTCTTTGGCATACAGGTACTAAATATCAACAAGTTTTTCCCTATATTCCACCTAGACAGATTCCCCAAAAGCAGCACTTTCAAAAGCGCCACCTTTCAAATCCATTATTAAAGCAGTATGCATTACTGTTGTTTGTGTTTTTTGCTCTGCTGCAAGTGCTAGGAGTGTTAATAGATTTTCAGTATCTGACTCAGCTAAAAATAAATTATAACGACAAACACATCGCTAGCTTCTTGGGTTTATTTGGTGGGATTGCGGGAGTGTGTCAACTAGGAATGCAGTTGCTGATCTCTAGTCGCGTACTCGAACGTTTCGGGGTGTTTGTTACTGTTGCGACTTTACCTGCATGTGTATTCATCTTCATCCCACTAACGATTCCTCTACTAAGTTTATTTCCCACGACTCAATTGCAAAAATTGTTGTGGGGTCTTGTAATTCTCAAGTTCTTAGACGAACTTCTGCGCTACACCTTTGTCGCCAGTAGCGGACCACTACTCTTTCAACCAATTCCAGATAAAATTCGCAGCCACATCCAGACATTGTCGTCCGGTGTTGCGGAAGCCTTCGGCGCAGGCATAGCAGGCGTAATCATTGTAGGCACTTTATGGCTTTCTGTGCGGCTTGTGCCTGTACCCTTACAAAATTTAGTGTTGGTCATAGAAACTGCGACCCTAGGTTTGATTTGCGCTTTTCTAGTTTGGGTACTGCAAAAACGCTATGTTAACCTGTTGGTTTTAAGTGCAGGACAGGGTCAGTTAAATGCCACAGATGTGGATTTGCGGACATTCAAACAAGCGGTTGTCAAAGCTTTAGGAGAAAAAGGCAACGAGGTAGATAAACGTTCCTATATTGAACTTTTATCCCAAATAGACCCCAAAGGAGCAGCAGAAGTTTTAGCACCTCTACTAGTCAAGCTGCCTCCGTCTTTACAGCAGCCAAGTTTGGAGGTCATGCTTGTCAGGGGTGCAAATCCCACTTATTTGCCGGAAGTTCGTGCGCTACTCGATCAGCACCAAGACACCTTAGTTCCGGAAGTTTTTGCTCTATCCTTACGTTACGTTTGGCTGTCTGAGCAAAATCCAGATAATGGTCAACTAGAAACGTACCTGAAACTACAAAACTCACTCATCCGCGCCACCGCCGCCGCTTTACTATTGCGTCAAGGAACACCAATGCAAAAAGTAGCGGCAATGCATATTTTACGGCGGATGCTCACTCACAAACAAGAACGGGAACGAATCAATGCCGTGAAAGCCCTATCAGAAGCACTTTATTTACAGGCGCTACGGATTCACATACCGAATTTGTTGCAGGATGATTCCTTGCGAGTGCGCTGTGCAGTTTTGGAAATGATTGCTGCAAACCATTTGGAAGAGTACTATTGTGCACTGCTAGGAGGGCTTTACTACAAGTCAACCCGAATGACAGCAATGCGTGTTCTCGCACGATTGGAGAATGAAACTCTACCAATGCTGACGAAGCTGGCTACCAATATTTACAAACCAGAAGTCGTGCGGATGTGCGCTTGGCGTACCATTGGTCAAATTTCCACTCTAGAAGCGATGGATACTTTGTGGCACTACTTGGAAATTTCTAGAGGTACAACCAGAGATCATATCCTCCGTACCTTACTGAAAAGGCATCAACAAGAGGGAATTACCGATTTAGGCGATCGCTTGCATCATCGGGTGGAAACATTAATTGAACAGGAATTATGCTGCTTAGGCGAGATTTATGCCGCTTATATAGACTTTAAGACAGGAAGTAATCTAGAAAATTATCCATCAAGTGAGAGGTTTAATATTGTCTGTGAATTACTGCAACGCGCACTCTTAGAATTGGAAATCGATGTCAAGGAGCGATTTTTGCTACTACTGAAGCTGCTTTATCCTCACGAAAAGATTCAAGCAGCGGCGTTCAATGTCCGATCTAAATTAGGGGTGAACTTAGCGCAGGGGTTGGAAATTCTAGAGCATACTGTGAATTTGCAGAGTAAATCTGTGTTGCTAAATATTTTAGATCGGCGATCGCCCCAAGAAAAACTGCAAAAACTTGTCGAAAAAGGCATGGTGGAATATCAACCAATGGCAGTAAGCGATCGCACCCGAAATTTAGTGGCGCAGAGAGATTTGCTTTCCGATTGGACAATTGCCTGCTGTTTTCATTTTGCTCAAGTTGCCCACATCCGACTCTTCAGCAAACAAATTTTAGCAACTCTGCGTCATCCAACAGGCTTTGTACGCGAAGCAGCGATCGCCTACTTGAATACAGTTTCACCCAGTACCCTACTAGAACTTCTACCCCAACTACAAAATGATCCACATCCTTTGGTTGCTAATTTGGTTAAAGAGTTAGTTGTCGGTACGCAGGCGCACCGACACGAGTGTTTCTCTCCATAGGGGACAAGGAACTACTTGAAGCAGACGGCATCCCTGTCTACGACACCTACTTTATGGAACCAGAAGAAGTTGCAGATGTGGCATTGTTTCTAGCAAGGACTATTCTTTTAACTTCCTCGCTCTGATCTCTTCTCTTTTTTGCCCTTATATTCTCTCAATCCCTTACCTATCCCTCTTTTCGCTTTTCTCTCTTTTGTTAAGAAAGATGTGACTAATGCATAGCAGTTGCGATCGCCATCATTGTAGGTCGCAACACCTACCCTACTTCACGCACGGTTTTGTAGCCTCATCAGGAGAGCAACTTCCTGGGTTAGGCATCCAGCTACTGAAATTGTTGGAATTATTAAACGTCAATCCGCCATTAATATTTTCAATTCCCGGAATGCGAAGAGATGTATTGTTGAGGCTGCCATCTATTTTTCGACAATTTGCTGATCACAAATTTCCATCTTCAACTTTAATGTTAAAACAACTTTTTTGATAACTACTAATCCTCAACGCCCGTAGACTCAAGAAAGCTATTCAGTTTGTCCGGTTTCACGCTAGAACCCTTCTGACCAAAGTTCTTCAATGTATTGTTAGACATGGTAAAAGATTGTGAGTTGATTTGTAATTAAGATTGATTCGTGACGTGTGAATTCCGCCAAACCAGTGCCAGGTATCCGATGGGATCAAAGCTGATTCTGTGGTGGAAAGCAGTGCTGTTAATAAAACTTTACTCTAAACCATGATGCTTACATGTTACTGTTTCCAATAGATTCAGCCACCCTTTCATCCGGTATACTACTGAACTTCCCTAGAGAGTGAGGTAACCCATAGAGAACGCCTGAAGAATAGTAATGGTCTAGTAGGAACGCCCTCGGATCGAATCGTTACAAGTTTCTGAATATTAGTTATAGTAGGATCGGTTATCGTTACAAGTTCTTGGTTCTGAATATCAGTTACTAGTTTCTGAATATCTGCTATATCTACTGCGTCAGGGAGGAGTGGCATCGTCGCATACTGCTCTGTCCCGGAACCCCCATTTACTGCTGCTGAAGCCGCATCGTCCAGTTCCTTAACGCCCGTAGACTCTAGAAAGTTATTCAGTTTGTTCTGTTGAGCGCTATTACCAGACTGACTTTTGTTCTTACTGGTTAGGTTATACATGTAAATAATCCAGTGTAAAAGTAGGTGTTTTTGTCTATTTTCTCATTCTCCCAGTAAGGGATGCCATGTTGTCAATGTAGAAAACTGCAACATTATTTTCTGTAGGCATCGACGGATTGATTATTGCCAATGGATCGGGCGGTATAATTAAGAATTCCGGAAATTCCGGTGGCGGTGGAATTAAGAATTTTGGTATCCTTGCCTTAGACAATAGCATTGTGAGCAATAACTATACCGAAAATATTGGCGACCATATTAGCGGCTCCGGAGGCGGGATCTATAACAGTGGTATCCTTACTGTGAGCAACAGCACTGTGAGTAACAACGATGCACCGGGAGGCGGCGGGATCTACAACAGTGGTACCCTCACGGTAAATAACAGCACCCTTATGAACAATGGCTTCGATGCAGAAAACACCTTTATCGAACCAACCTCCGGAGGCGGCATCTATAACATTTTTACGAATCTTTTTTCTTTGGCTTCCCCCACACCGCTTTTTTAGGGCTATTCAATACATCCTTCTCCCTATCAAAAGCCAATTTACTTTTCAATGCCTCCATCTTATCTTCCTTCCGTGCTTTCAAAAATATAGGGCATTTTTCTGCTGGACTAGATAACATTTTTACGAAACCAAAGACATCACGACCGGGAATAAATCTTGCCAGCACTTCTACAAATGATGAATGCCCTTGCTGTTCTCTTTCCAACTTAGGATTAAATCGAAATGGACGTATTGTGTTCCCGACACCGAAGCTAACTCCAGGTGCTAGTACTCAGCTTAAAGATAGCACTGACGCTAAAGATGCCGCCGCCTTCAGTGGCTGTGTTGCCACTTTATACTAACAACACGTACATTCCTTGCTTCAAAAAAACAAAAATAAAATGACTAACTACACCCAACACCCAACAACTAACAACTAACCACTAACAATTATGCTTACAAGCGTTGACCGTTTATTATTCTTGCGGCAAGTGCCAATTTTTAAAGAATTACGGGATGATTTTATCGTCCGACTGGCTTCTGTAATGGATGAACTGTCAATTCCTGCTCATTACACCATTTTTCAAGCAGGGGATGAAGGGCGATCGCTCTTCATTGTTATATCGGGTCGAGTCAAAATTCATATCGGCAATCAAGAACTGGCAGTGTTTCCCAAAGGACAATCTTTTGGGGAGATGGCAGTGTTTGATGCCCAACCGCGATCGGCTTCAGCAACTACTTTGGAACCTTGTGAATGTTTAGAACTCACACAAGAGCAACTTTACGAAGCAATTGAAGAAACTCCCGAAATCGCCGTGAATATTATTGGTGTACTCTCCCGTCGGATTCGCGAACTCAACGATAAAATTAATGCGCTGCACCCCAAAGCATGACTCAATAATTTGTAATTCGTAATTCGTAATTCGCCCCTAGTAGAACAATATACAATATAATATCTATGAAAACCTTAATTTCCTGCATTATTCTGTTTGGACTTGGTTTAACTATATTAGTTAGCGATCGCAGTATTGCCAATACTAAAGTGCCTTTAGTCAATAAGTCTACTCTCGTTGCTTATGAGTAGATTTAAGCTTCAATGTTTTACAGACATATATTTAATTGCACGGAGATAAAGAGCGATGGAAACTGAGAAAACCCTGCCAATAGAGCATCAAAATATACCAACGGAACACCGTGGTTTGCATGAATTTTTGTACAGTTCTGACGACGAACACACTGCTATTGAAGTAACTTTAACGCCTGATTCGGCAAACAATGCTGTGGAAGTCCTACCATTGGAGACTTGGTGTGCGGCTGATCGGAATGCGAAAATAGCAGGTGTTTACGCGGTTTTGGATACAGAAGGCTGCACGCAGTACATTGGCTATTCCCGGAATGTGTTGCTTTCGCTGAAGGATCATAAGAGGCAAAATGGTGAGCAAAAGTGTGCTTTCGTGCGCGTACAGACATTCAAGTTCCCGAAGCGCCAAGATATGGAAGATTTGCGTTCTGCATGGATTGCGTCCTTAGTCCGTGTTCCACCCGGTAATGCCTCTCTTAGCGAAATGTGGGCAAGATCGGTAGGCGAAGTTACTGGTGTGATGTCAGAGGCGGAACGCAAAGCCTATGAGGAAAAAAAGCTGAAATTGCGTCAAGCGATGGCTGACACAAACCTTTCTAAAGAGTCAGAAACAACTGATGCGAGTAATGCTCTTCGTCGGCATCAATTAGAAGCTGCTGTGGAGAACGATAACTGGAGTAGAATTATCGACGCACAGACGCAGGAAACCAAGTCTTAATCAATTCAAAATTTTCCGACTGGTTATCTTGACTCACGGTGTTCCAACTACGACAAATAAAACTCCAGTCAACATAAGGGAACAAGCTGGCTGAAAATTTATGGAAGACTTAAAATCACAAATTCAACACGAATCGAAGTTAGCTGCATCAATTGCGCGTCAAGCTCGAACCGCATTTGCTGCAAATAACCTTGCTCATGGTGGAGAATTAATGCGGCAAGCACATGAAGCTGGTCGGAGATGTCAACAACTTATCCAGCAATACCAATCACTATCAAGCACAGCAAAAAGTATTTAATAATCAGGACAGCACCTACCTTGATAGATGTATCGTATCAACCGCTCAAGCAATGTTGATTTATCCCCACCTACTTAGCGCGGTCAACTCAAACGTTGATCGCTGCTAGAAGCAAGCGTGATTAACTCTTCGACATTGCGTAGTATTGTATTGCAAATTGCATCCAAAGGGAGGTCATTTGGATCGTGTCCAAAAGGTTCTTCAATTTCCGAGCCAATTTCTTCAATACTTAATAAAGTGAAGCTTACTAAAGCCATTATTATACCAGTCCACCAACTAAAATCATCAACTATATCAAGAGGTAATATCAAGCAATAAAGTAATACTAATAGTCTGAGTATAAGGGTATATATTAAGGGTAATGGTGTTTTCAAAATGCGTTCACAACCACCTAGAATATTAACCAATTCATCCACCAATTTATGTAAAGTAGTTAGCTGATAGATATTTAAACAATTACGGTCATGCTGCTCCTGCAAATAATTCCCGAGCCAAAAAGCAATTTGTAGTGAGGGATGATTCGTATCTTTGAGCTGTAAATACTCCGTTGAGGACATCAATGATGCTAACTCATGGTTCACAGGCTCCGTCCTTAAATGTAACTTCATGGCGATCGCAAAAGCAACTAATAGTCGTAGTGTTGCTTCTTTTTCTACTCGATCTTGCGGTGACTGTTCTTTAACTACTATCCAAATATCACGAGCCAAGTTACGGACCGTATTGACTAAAGAACCCCAGAGTTTCCGTCCTTCCCAAAATCGCTCATGAGCTGTATTCGTTCGGAAAACCAGTAACAAACTTAAGCCAATATTGAAACTCAAAACGGCATTGATGGTAGCAGTATTCTTATCTGGGAATGCTATGGGCAATCCAAAATGATTAAGTAATGATATTAAAAAACCATAGAAACCATAAAAGATTACCGAAGGAAGAATGACTGGAAGAACTGATTTTTCAAGTCTTAGAGCGACTTGAAACCAGTTCAGTTTTTCGCCAGTGTATATGTGATACTTTCCTGTAAATGAATTCTTTACCCTACCTATAAACTGTTTATACCTAAGATTTGAGCGTCTCATTTGTTCAAACTCCAAATGACATGAAAAAGAACTCCACCTGGATTATTTAGACCGCTGTATAAGGATTGCCCGCCCGAAAAATACAAGGGACGGGCAAGATGCCCGTCCCACAGAAATATTAATTTTACCGGATTTTAAGTATGTATATATTATCACATAAGTATTAGTAATTTAGCAACTATCTTCGGGCGGTTTTTCTATCTACGGGTGGTTGAGTAGTATTGTAGGGCATTGACAGTGTTATTCTGACTGGCTCTTTTGTGCCTAGCAGGCAAAGAGGGAAATGAACACAAAGCTTCCCAACTGCTGCAAAGAACCTGCAGCCACCAACCTAAAGACGCGCTCAAAGCTGGAGATCTCCTGATGTTAGACCCCTATGCGCCCCAGCCTTTCAAGAAGCGGCTGAAAGAGACTGGGCGACTTGCTGTGCTAGCGGTAAGACTAGCATGGCGGGCTCGTCCACGACTGATACTCTGCATCATCCTGCTGCTTGGACTGCAAGCACTCTTATCACCGTTGCAATTAGCGCTGTCACGAATCGTACTCGACCGCGCTACCTTCGACCTAGGGTTGGCAACTGCCCCTGATAAACTCGTGACCAGCTTACCCCTCACGGTCTGGATTATCCTTGCGGCTGTCATCCTGGCAGTAGGTCAACTCATCCAACCCTTTGCTTCAACCTTTCAAAGTGTAGTGGGAGATCAGCTGACTAGCTACGTCACAGAGCAGTTGTTGCGGGCAGCCAATCGCGGGCAGGGGCTAGAGCGCTTTGAAGATCCGAGTTTTGCCAATGACCTAGAGCGATCGCGCACTCATGCTGCCCGAGGAGGGCTAGAACTGCTGGTGTTCGGCGCAGAGGGAGTTTTGTCACTGCTGACTGCTGTTAGTCTGGCAATAGTGTTGCTAGGGCTACAGCCACTGATGCCACTCCTGCTCATCCTAGCTACCCTACCGCAGATGACCCGCTCTTGGGAGTATCGAAACCGCATCGGTAGCCATCTCTATACACAGACTCCTGAGGCGCGTCGCCTACATTATAGCCGGGATGTACTTTTGAATCCGGAATCTGCTAAAGACGTGCGCCTGTACGAACTGGGACCGTTCTTTCGAGAGCGCTATGATACTATTTTCGAGCGCACCATCGGAACGCTGGATCGCATGCGCCGTCAAATGAGTGTCCAGATGATGCTTACCAGTGCTTTGACCGCCATAGCATCCGTTGCTGCTTACCTCTACGTATTATTTCTGATTACGCAAGGTCAGCGAACAATAGGAGACTTGTTACTTTACGGTGGTGCTGCCACTATGCTGCAAACCAACCTGATCGACCTCAGTTTTGAAATTGGCTTTCTGCCTGTAGTATTTGGCTTCTTGCCCAGTCTGTTCCGCGTACTCGAAGCACCACCAGATTTACGACTGCCGGACATGCCTCAGTCAGCACCCCGCCCAATCCGCGAAGGGATTACCTTTGAGCAAGTCACGTTTGCCTACCCAGGCAGTGCTACACCCGTGCTGCGTGAAGTCTCGTTCAGCATCAAGCCAGGTGAGTGCCTAGCACTAGTGGGTCACAATGGTGCTGGCAAAACCACCATTGTCAAACTACTGCTACGGCTGTATGACCCAACAGGGGGGCGCATTCTGCTTGATGGCATCGATCTACGAGAGTATGACCTAGATGACCTGCGGCGTGAGATGGGCGCAATCTTCCAAGATTTTGTGCGCTATGAACTAAGTGCCAGTGAGAACATCGGGATCGGACAAGTTGAGGCAAGCTTCGACCGTGGGCAAATCCTCGATGCTGCCGCCAAAGCTGGTGCCAGCGAACTCATTGCTCAACTCCCAAATCAGTTGGACACCCAGTTGGGTCGAGAGTTTGGGAGCCGTGAACTGTCAGGTGGGGAGTGGCAGAAGCTAGCCCTTGCCAGAGCCTTTATGCGCGACTGCCAGTTGCTAGTGTTGGACGAACCGACACCGGCGCTGGACGTGCAGTCTGAGTACGACGTTTACACCCGTTTCTTCGACCTAACACACGAACGGATGACACTCCTGATTAGTCATCGCTTCTCCACCATCCGCATGGCTGACCGTATTCTCTACCTGGCAGATGGGCGGATTCAAGAAGCAGGCAGTCATGCCGATTTGATGGCTCGCAATGGTGAGTATGCTCGCCTGTATCGACTTCAGGCAGCGCAATATTTGGAGTAAACCGATGAACATTGTACGCTTATATGGACGTGGTCTTTTGCTAGTGGCGAAGGCAGCTCCCCTCACCACTGCTGCCTACATAACTATCGTCGTCTTCCTGAACTTACTGCCTGTATTCCAGGTGTGGCTAACTAAGCTTTTGGTGGACGTGCTGGCAACTCACACAACGGATAGATCGCAAACCCTTACCCGAGTGATTGAGATCGCTGTACTCTTTGCCTTGGTTCGGGTGGTGACTGCTAGTCTCCAACCAATCCAGCAGGCAATGTCTGCTAGGCTAGAGGACCGGGCAGTGGCGGCAGTAGATCGACGGCTGATGCAAGCTGGCACAGATTTGGTGGATCTTGATCGCATTGAGCGTCCAGCTTTCCAAGACGACCTGCGTCTCTCTCAGGACGCCGCCTTCCGTTCACCACGCTTGTTTATGCTGCTGCAGGATGGGCTAGGCTCGCTATTGACTTTGATTGGTCTGCTGCTACTGCTCTTCCGGCTGCAACCTTTGCTGCCTCTGATGCTGGTGGCAGCGAGTATTCCCCACTGGGTGGCGGAACAACGTCTGCACAAGCTTAAGTATGCCACGATGACTCGGCATTCACGAGCAGCCCGCGAGATGGACTACTGCGTTCGCATCACGACAGAGTTAGCTGCTGCTAAAGAAGTGCGCGTCTTTGGACTAGGCGACTTTTTCTTGGAGCGCTTTTGCGATCGCTCTCGATCCGCCCTATCAGAGGTCAGCCAGCTTCGCTTCCAGCAATTGCGCTTGTCGGCACTGTTTAGCAGTTTACACGCCCTAGCTCTGGCTGGTGGTTTCTGGTACGTAGCAAACAATGCCCGTGCTGGTCACTTCACCTTAGGAGACATCGCGCTCTACTTGAATGCAGTGAGGCAGGCTCAGGGTCTGGTCAGGTCTCTAGAATGGTCGCTCAGCTTTTTGCACGAAATAGTGCTGAACCTGCGCGGTTTGTTTACTCTCGTAGACCAGGCAAAACCTGCGATCGCGCTAGCACCCCCAACTCAGCATCAAAAGGCTCCTGCTAGAGTGCGCTCAGGGATTGAACTGCAGCGGGTTTCCTTTCGCTATCCCGAAAGCACCCAAGTCGTGCTGGAGGAGGTCAGCACTCTCCTACCACCGGGGAAAGTCACTGCCCTGGTTGGAACAAACGGTGCAGGTAAGAGTACCTTGGTCAAATTGCTGACACGCATGTACGACCCTGATGGGGGCGAGATCCTCCTGGATGGAGTACCACTGTCTGCTTACAACCTGGAGTCCTTACGAAGTCGTATTGCAGTAATGTATCAGGATTTCGCCCACTTTGCACTAACGATGCGTGAAAACATTACGGTGGGTGCGATCGCGTTGAGTCAGGATGAGGAACGTCTTGAAGTGGCTCTGGGCTTGTCAGGGGCGGATAGGGTGGCGGCGCGGCTAGCGCAGGGCTACAATACCCAACTCACTCGGCAGTTTGAAGGAGGTGTGGAAATCTCTGGCGGCGAGTGGCAGAAGGTAGCGCTGGCTCGCAGTTTCTTCCGTGATGCGGCACTAATCATCTTAGATGAGCCAACTGCTGCTCTCGATGCTGATGCGGAGTACCAGTTGTTTGAGCGCTTCCGAGAGATGATTGTGGGTAAGACAGCGCTGCTGATTAGCCATCGCTTCTCAACGGTGCGGATGGCTGACCAGATTCTGGTATTAGAGGAAGGACGCATTCAAGAAGCAGGCAGCCACCCTGAGTTAATCGCTTTAGGAGGGCGCTACGCCAAACTGTACGAAATGCAAGCGGGACGCTACTTATGAGAAAAATGCCGAGGTCAATTCAGTTGAAACCAATGATAGAGTTGAACTCTCCCCCGTTTGAAAACGGAGGATTCTGAATCGTTGCGGTTGCGGCGGATAGAATCCGCACTTCACCACTTCTTTTCCTTAGCTATCAAACTAAGTCGGGCAGGGCTGCAAAGCTGCCACTATCGGACTCGGCTAAGTTGTCTTAGCTGTGCCTGTACCTAGCCCTCTGGATCTTCACCTTGAAGATTTTACGCTCCCATTGGCAACTTTTAAAAAGTTATTCTTGATACAACCCCATACCAACAGTAGTCCTGGTTCAGTTAGATAACACGTTTGGTTTGGAGTTTTTCATTCTTTTATGTTACCCTGCTTTCACTATAGCATATACTTGACATCATGATGAGGATAAGTTTAAGATTATCAGACAAAGAATATGAAGATTTAGCCAAGCTAAGTAAGAAAACAGAGCGATCTTTGAATGACTTAGCAATCTTAAGCAATTAGACAATTTACAGCAGAAACAGGCGCTCTTTAAATCAGCCGATGCTTTCACCCTACGGCTATAAGCCGCAGGCACGAGAGCATTTGTCGGGTAGTATGGATTCAAGATCCTTAACGTAATAAACAATAGACATCTCCAGAAATGATGTAGGGGCGAACGGCAGGAGCGCCCCTACCAAGGGTTTCAGACAACGAATAATTAATTTTCGGAGATGTCTAATGCTGTAAAAGCCTTCTAATCACAAAACACCTATGAGCAAACTAGGCGATATACCAGACAATACGACCGCTACTCCCCATACATCTAAAGCTAAACAAGTGGCAGCAAAAGCGACAACCGAGGTGGCATCGGAAATGACACCTGAAAAAATTGTAGTAGATGAGCCGCCACCAAAACCAGACTATCCCCGTTATCGGGTGCGACCGGAACAGCCAATTGTTTTAGCTGCTCTTGATCCAAATGCCTCTCTTGGCTACGAAAAAAAGAAACACGTTGAAGATGAACTTGAGCATCAGCGCCAGCGCCTTCAGAATTTACAAGAGCGCTTATATGCCGAAAACAAACGCAGCCTGCTGGTTGTGCTGCAAGCAATGGATACAGGCGGCAAAGATGGCACAATCAAACACGTTTTTGGCGGCATCAACCCCCAAGGTTGCCAAGTGTGGTCATTCAAAAAGCCGAGTGATGAGGAGTTGAGTCACGACTTTCTCTGGCGTTACCACTTGCGGACACCGCAACGGGGGATGATCTCTATCTTCAACCGCTCCCACTACGAAGATGTGTTGATTGTCAGGGTGAAGGAGTTAGTACCCGAAGAGGTTTGGCAGAAGCGCTATCATTTGATTAATGAGTTCGAGCATATGCTCACCCTTAACAACATCAGGGTAATTAAGTTTTTTCTCCACATTTCCAAAGACGAACAAAAACGACGTCTGGAAAGTCGGCTAGAAGACCCAGATAAGCATTGGAAGTTTTCTAGCAACGACATAAAAGAGCGCCAGTTTTGGGATGACTACCAAGCAGCCTTTGAGGACGCAATTAATAATTGCTCGACAGACTATGCTCCGTGGTATGTAGTGCCTGCCAACAAAAAGTGGTATCGTAATCTAGTCGTAGCCCGTACAATTGCGGATACACTTGAGGCAATGAATCCGCAATACCCTGTAGCAGAGGTGGGCTTAGAAAATATTGCGATCCCATGAGCTTTACAGCCAATTTCATCTATTTGAATCACAGGCTAAGGTAGGGGCACATCATTGTTGTGCCCCTACAATGTGGTCTAATTACCCTAATTGCTGTAATCAAGCAGCGCCGGGAGTGAAATTAACTTAAATGATAGCGGAGTTGCTCTGGTTGAGGGTAGTGCTATTAACACCAACCAAGGTCGCCGGAGTGTTATCACCTGTAAGACCGAGGGGATCGTTGTTGTTGTTGTTAGCCCCGACTCCTACCGTCAAGCCCGTGTCGCGCACGAAGATCTGGCTGGAGCTGTTGGTGTCCCCCACTACCAGGTTGTTGGCAGTAGACTGAAACGCCACAAAGCTCCCATCGCCGGAAATGGCAGCGTTGGAGGAGCTATTATTCGCCTGGGAGCCATCGTCGTTGACGGAGGCGAGAGTGATGGTACCAGTCAGGAGATCGCGCACGAAGATCTGGTTGGATTTGTTGGTGTCCCCCGCTACCAGGTTGGTGGCACTAGAATCAAACGCCACAAAGCGCCCATCGGCGGAAATTGTGGGGTTACTGGCGCTACTATTTGCCTCAGTGCCATCGCTGGCTACGGAAACCTCGGTGGTGATGCCTGTCAGGAGGTCGTGGACGAAGATTTGTGAGGACGACGATGGAAATCTGACGTCTGTAGTGTTGTTGATGTCCGCTGGAGCAAGGTTGGTGGCATTGGACTGAAACGCCACAAAGCGCCCATCGGCGGAAATAGCGGGCTTATTAGAGGAGGAGCTACTATTTGCCTCTGTGCCATCACTGGCGACAGAAACCCGGGTGGTGGTGCCGTTCTGGAGGTCGCGCTCGAAGACGTCGGTGCTGCCGTTCGTGTCCCCAGGTACTAGGTTGCTAGCACTAGAGGTAAATGCCACAAAGTGACCATCAGCGGAAATGGCGGGGTTGGAGGAGAAGCTATTCCCCTGAGTACCATCGTTGGCGACGGAAAGCCGGGTGGTGGTGCCGTTCTGGATGTCGCGCACAAAGATGTCGCTGTTGGTGTTAGTCTTGTCAGGTACTAGGTTGCTGGCACTAGACTGAAATGCCACAAAGTTCCCATCAGCGGAAATGGCGGGGCTGGAGGAGGAGCCAGTCCCCTGAGTACCATCGTTGGCGACGGAAACCCGGGTAGTGGTGCCGTTCTGGAGGTCGCGCTCGAAGATGTCGCTGTTGTTGTTCGTGTCCCTAACTACCAGGTTGTTGGCACTAGAGGTAAATGCCACAAAGCGCCCATCGGCGGAAATGACGGGGTTGGTAGAGGCGCTATCCCCTAGGGTGCCATCGTTGGCAATGGACACCCTGGTAGTAGATGCAAAAATCCCTCGGTAGGCTGCCTGGGCGGTTGCAGTAAATGCCTTGGGTTGATTACCCATTGCTTCGTTGAATGCTGCGGGAAAATCGCCGATGCTTACTTCCAACTGCCAGGTTCCACCAAAAGCAGCGTTACCTGTGCGGGTGGCGGTGGCGGTAATCGGTGCACCAGTTAGATCGTGTAGTTTTTCTAGGAACTCGGCTCCCGCATCACCTGCGGCAACGTTACAACCGTAGAGCAAAAGGGGAACACCAGAAGCTGTCCAACGTGAAAGAAGGCTTGCGTAGTATTCAAGGCTACCGAGGCTCAGATTGCTGTTGCCTAAATACAAGCATCCTGGCGCACCGTGGGAAACGATGTGAATCGCACTGATGTCTGTCCTTCCAAGTAGTGCTGAAGTAATTTGGGTGACACCATCTTCTGTGGTGTCGAGGACAATCACCTCAGCTTGTGGAATGACACCTTTGACTAAATTTTGGTAGTCGTCAACGTTTGAGTCAATGAAGACAACGGGGTGATGGCTGATGCCAATCGCGAACTTTTCGTCAGAAGCCATATCAATAATTTACCTTTTTTAAACTTCCGGTTTGTGTTAATCGGTTTCATACCAATTTCATTAAATAATGCGACACATCCTTGCAGGGGCAAAGGCAAAGCCTTTGCCCCAAGGTATTGATTTGTAGCAATCATTTTTGTAATTGGTATAATAAATTACTCTAGCCAAGTCATTTTTGACCATGAGTAGTCGATGTGGTTTAACGTTTAACGTTAAACGGTTAATGTTTTACTGAAGTCTGGACTACTCGTAGCATCCACACTTAAATTTCCTAATGAACACAGATAATCGAACAAACTTCAGAGTCAGTACTAATGTCAACGATTTCGGTCACAGAAATGCTACGAGATTAATACAAGCAGTCATGCTTCAGAGCATAACTACTTACTAGAATACATCTGGTGTTGTTCATGTTGCAAGCTTTTTTTGTAGCATTAGCAAATATCAATGCTTTACTTGACAACAATGCTCTATGAAGCGTTGCGGAATCTCAACACGCTCTCCCCAGTGCTGATGAATATAAGAAGCGTGTAGAGACGGAGGCAAACTCCAGCCCTCGTATCCTGTGGTTTCCTCGGAATCGTAGCGATAAGTTTGATACAAAAAAGACTCTAAGGGCGGTAGTAAACGAGAACGATGAAACTCATGCCCATAAACAGTTGTGCCTGCATTTACTAGTAGACTATCTTGGATAGCGATCGCTCGACGATACCCCAAGGTAAGACGCCCACCCATAACAGCTGTTGTGGGCAAAACTCCCACCATCGACCAAGACTTACCCTCAAAATCGACAATCTGCTCACACAAATACATCAACCCCCCACACTCGGCTATTGTGGGCATTCCTGCCAGGATTGCTGTTTTAACTGCATGAAGGGCTTTGGTGTTTTCTGCTAGTTGCTGGGCAAAGACTTCTGGAAAACCACCCCCGAAATACATTCCCTGCAAAGATTCTGGTAGTTCATCCTCCAAAGGACTCCAGAAAACTAGTTCTGCACCTAACTGTTGCAGCAAGTCCAGATTATCTTGGTAGTAGAAATTAAAAGCGCGATCGCGAGCAACAGCAATTCTAATTTTGGATT
>CAZZYE010000036.1:0-2221 GCA_964658145.1 uncultured Stigonema sp. | reverse complement strand
GTGGGGAGTGGGGAAATTCCCCTTGTCCACGCCAGTCGCCTCTGTCGGGAAAGCCGTCATTCGCGCTGGCTCCCCTTGTCCCCAACAGCGGTAATAAATGTTCCCAGTCAAAGCAAGTATCTCCCAAATGGGCAAGCCGATCAATCAAAGCCTCCATTTGCGGAAGTTCTGCTGTAGGTACTAAACCCAAATGGCGATCGGGAATTGAGATCTTATCCTCACGGCGCAACACACCGAGAATCGGTAGCTGTAGGGGTTCTAGGGCATCCTTAAGTAGAGATAGGTGGCGATCGCTGCCGACACGATTTAGTACCACTCCAGCCATTTGAATTCTGGGGTCAAAGGAGCGATAACCATGTGCGATCGCAGCTACAGAAGCAGATAACCGACTGCAATCTATCACTAATACTACAGGCAAATCCAGCAGTCGCGCTATGTGAGCCGTACTAGCAAAAGAAACTTCTCCCCCACTCCTGTACAGACGTTCCGCCGGAACGTCTCTTCCCTTCACTCCATCAAACAGTCCCATCACCCCTTCTACGAGGGCACAATCCACTTCTAAGTTGTGATGAGCAAAACATTCCTGAACGTAAGATTCGTTCGTCAACACTGGGTCTAAATTCCGACAAGCACGACCAGTAACGTGCTGATGAAACATCGGGTCAATGTAATCAGGACCAACCTTGAAAGATTGTACCTGCACACCCTGGCGACACAAAGATGCCAAAAGGGTGAGTGTGACAGTTGTCTTACCCACCCCACTGCGTTCTCCTGCAATGACTAAAGGCATAGCTAATTGCTAATTGCTAATTGATAATAGGTTATTACCATTAGCAATTAGCTATTAACTATTAGCAAGTTTAAGAATCTTAGTTGTCACTGCCAGACTTTCTTCAAACAGTGCTTCCCGACCCCAGCGTTGTACCTGCTGTGAGAGCAAAACTTCTGCTTTTTGCTCTGAAAGAGAAGTTACTTGTTGAAACACACCACTGGACTGAGCACCACCGTGGGTTTCCATCCGCATACAACCACCAGTTTCAGAGCATATCAGTGTACCACAGTTTGCCTGCGGATTGGTGGAGTTTAAACGCAGAGCAACTAAGTCCCCAGCAACTTCACCCACTTCACCAACCGGGACTCCTGCTAACTCAGCTTCTACTTGCCGTTGGTCTTGTGCAACAAATTGAATTCGGGTGATGTCGTAATCTCCGCTTTCTTTTTGATAAGAAACCGGATGCCAATTTAATCGACTCGCCAGCCAACTCACAAACATTAGCGCTTGTACGGGGCTGCCTTTTTCGTAATCAATGTTGACTCTGTCTACGAACGTAAGTGCAGCACGACGGTGGGGCGCGTCGTAGGCTTCAGCTGTCAACTCTTGCCATCCTGAGAGACGACGCCAGTTCAGGTCAGCTAGTGGTATACCACTTTCTACCAACTCTTGTAAGTTGGGCAAATCAGTTTCTGGCTTGTTAAAGTTGCAGGAGTCTACAATCACGTTATTGCACACTGCCGCCAGTCGCTTGAATAGTGCATTGTTGGGATCTGGTGTTGCCTTCCACCAGATAAACTTGGGTAAGCCGCCAATTAACAATGCTGGAATCATACCACCCACCCGTTCCAAGGCGGTGGCTGTGCCAGTCAGAGTGATGTATTCGCAGCAGACAAGTGTACTTGAGGATTGCTTTTGGATCGGGCAATAAGCGGAGACTTGAGCTTTGACGCCTTCGTCATCTCCTGCTATTGGAGACAAGGTAATGATCCGGCAGGGGTTGCGAAGGGCGATTTCATCAGCAATGGTGGGACTTGTCGTATCTGAACTAGCGGCACCACCAGAACCATTGTCTGTTGTTGCCCCACTGCCGTGACGTTTTGCGAGTTCTTCCCGCAATACGTTGAGGGTTTCAGGTGTGGCTTTTCCAGTATCTGGCAGTTTATGTTTCTTTTGCACTTTCCGCAGTGCCACTTGTGTTTGCGGTCCGAGAATGCCATCTATCGGACCGTGATAATAACCCAAACCAGCCAACAAATGCTGGGTTTCTTCCGGTTCATAAACTACCAAAGAGAATGTTGTGGCGCGAGTTGCCGCCGGAAGCGCACCGTCCTCACCGGCAATGCCGTAACTTTGCCAAATTTGACCAAGTTCCGCTTCAATTTCTGTAAGCGAAATATCTTTCGGAGCTTGAAGTGAAAAAATAGTAGGAGCTTGGGGAGTCATAAC
>CAZZYE010000035.1:0-19494 GCA_964658145.1 uncultured Stigonema sp. | reverse complement strand
TTTCTTCTACCCCCCTTGACAAACTTGCAATTCTCTTAACCTGTCACGGATGGATAGATATGAGATAATAAATACCGATATAGCGGTTATTTTCTGCGGCCGCTACAGCCACCTGCGCGCCCATGAGTGTACTTCATATGAAAACCGTTATAAAAGCCTGACAAAATATGACAAATCACGATCCAAATCAATCTGTCTCCTCAGGAAATCATTCTATCCAGGAACCAAGTGGGAGGGTAACCAACGAAATTGAAGGCAAGATTATCCAGGTGATGGAAAGTTGGCCTCTGCAATTAATGGTGGAAACCAAAAATGGTCATTATTCTGTTGGACTTCTCCCAAATACAAAAGTGACTCAGTGCGGACAAACAGTTAACACCAACCAATTGAATTCTGGTCTAAAAGTTAAAATCCAAGGTCAGCCTTCTGTTGGCAATCGGTTAGCTATGACCGCGCAAGTGATTGAAATGGTATTGTCAGGTTAAGTTAGGGGTGACAAGGGGTTGTAGTATTGGCATACTTTTCCCATGAACACCCCCACCTCTAACATGTACTGCCGTCAAGACTTCTGCACAGAAATCAACAGCTACTGTGTTTGGTCATACTTCACCTTTGTGCAAGCTACTAAGATATGGTGAAGACATGGACTACTAGGGCATCTTCGGCATCCATAAGACGAATGTAACAGTGGTGCAAGAAGTTTGGACAGGGGTTTGCCAATGAGGAAGATAGCGCAGCACTAATCAAGTCAGCTAACAGTACAACCAGGGAAATTATTCCACAAACTTATATTGTCGATCACTTCCGGTCTAATCCGGGTGGCACTGTTGAGGCGGTCACCGTAGGCATGAATTCCTACAACATAGTACTGACCATCAAGACAGTAGTAGACAGGGCTACCGCTTTGCCCTCCGGAAGTATCGATATCATAGTAAATTCTCTGCTTTTCGACACTTGTAATAGTGCCACCGTGATCCCATTGTGTCCCAATTAGCTTATCGGCAGGGTAGCCAGAAATATTCACCCTCCGACCCAGCAGGGAACTATCCGGCAAGTCAGCCAATTCTAACCAACCAACCTGTTTGCCAAGCGAGTTGTCCGGGAGATGAATCACCGCGTAGTCGCAGTTGGAGTCACTATTATTTATCCAGCTTGGGGCAATATCGCATAAAGTAGTGACTTGAGAGTCGAAAGGACGACTTTCTCCATCCCTACCAGGGATCACTTCAATTTCTGTCGCACAACCGCCACAAGAAGGGATGTAAAGGCTGTGTCCTGCGGTGAGTACATTTTTTTGAGTGATGAAGCATCCTGTGCTACGAGAAGTCATCCCGTTTGGGAACTTGGCCAGTATCTGGCAGATCGCTTTGTGGGGGCTATCGGTTGTACGTAGAATTCGTTTGCGACGATCATCAGGACCAAGCACCGACTCAGGTTGTGTGGACTCAGCGCCCGCAGCTTGGGTTGTGTCTACATGTGTTGAACTGTTAACAACTAACCCCAAAGGAGTCCTTTCTTCCCCTACCATCAGGATGTTCTCGGCAATACTTTTCGTTCGTATTTCCTGAATGTTCCTAGCCGATATGCCATTCACAAAGGTTCGGTTGATCATGGGATGGTCATCATGGGTTGGGCCTGTATCGCTATCTGGATGGTAGGCAATGATATTTAGTGTGCTGTCGTCAGTAAAAAAGCTATGCTGACCACCTGCTGGGATCACAAAGATTTGACCTAGAGTCAAAGGAATTTCGATGTCTGACCCTGTTCCATCTTCATTTTCTGGGACTATACAACGTCCCTTGCCGCTTGTAACCACCCCAATCCGAATGGAGGGATGGGTGTGCCGTGTCTGGCTAATACCAGGTGGGAAGTGTAAATGGTTGAGACACGGATCGCCTTTAATTGTTGGTGGCACTAAGAGGGCATCAGAGCAACCATCCATGTAAAGCAACCTACCCTTTTCCTCAATCGGTCCCCCAATCATGAACATCCCACGGTAGCTAAGACTTGAGATCACAATTCCACATCCACCCCGAACAGACACAGAACCAGGTACACAGAAGTACATGCCTTTGGCAAGGGTGAATACTTGGTCAAAGCCTGCGTGACAGGTAGTCACTTGAGTTAGACCATCAACTACAAACCCGAAATGAGTTCCTTGTTCTCGTACAGTCAGGGGTTCTTCAGTGTATCCCCACCCATGCAACAGCGTTGGATGCTGGTTTGCTGACAAGTCCTCTAGCATCCCATCACGACGGAGAACTGATATAAAATGCTTGCTATAGAAACGTATATCCTTATGAATCATGAATTTCCAGGTGTTAGAGTCTTTCTTTAGTCTTGAGAAGCTGTGTATAAAATAATAATAAAGCTGCCTTAGTAGCAACGATCGCAGCATCAGTCGGATCATAGCAATATAGACCATTGACACCCCGTAAAGAACTGATGAAGATATGTTGATGAAAAACTGATAAATATAAGTAAAATTACTCAATTGTTGGCTAAAAGCAAAATCATGTTTTATCATGGTGGTAAATCCTAACCTTTGCCTATCTCATGAATTTTCCAGACGTTCTCGAGATTGTAGAGTCAGCAGTTTACAAAGCTAAAGGCAGAAAGCTGACTGACCCAGAACTGACTGTACTACGCGGTTCCTGGGAGGGTTTGACTTATGAAAAGATGGCACAAGGATCGCTCTATAAACCTAACTACCTGAAGGGAGATGTCAGCCACAAGTTCTGGAAGTTACTTTCAGAAGCGTTGGGAGAGGAAGTTAGTAAAAGAAATTTTCGCGCTGCACTCCAAAGAGCATTATTGAGTAATAATGCGACAACGAGAGTCCAAAATCTAGGCTTGGGTGTTGATGAAGCTAAGCATGTGCCCTCGCCTTCGCGCTTTTCAGATTTACCCAAGTTATCTACACCAGACTTATTTGATAACGAAGCCGATCGCTCGTCCCAATTTTCCAACTGGAATCTCCATAACCCAGAGCAAAGCCACTTTCCTCAAGGAACTGATCCAACTCAAGCAGACATTGAGCAATCTTCTCTGGAGAAGAGAATGAGAGCTTGGTTTGAGGCATTAGGCTACGAGTTGATCCCAGGTGGGATTCGGCAAGAGGACTGTTTTGACCTGATTATCCATATCCCCAAGCGGGGGGGATACGATCGCATCTTGGCACGTGGTGTGGAAGGTGAGGCTGACCTGAATCACTTGGACGGTTTATGTCAAGCAGTCCAGGAACACAAGCCCAACGAGGGATGGCTGGTTGCTGACATAAGGATTAGTCGTGCTGCTCGTGAAGCGATCGCAGAGTATACAGTAAACAAAGAAATTAAATTTAGTCGTGGTGCTAGTGAAGCGATCGCAGAGTACAGAAAACATCGAGAACTGGCACTATTTTGTTATACCTTCGATGAACTCATAGACGAGGGAGTTAACTTTAAGCAGTATTTCAAATGGTTGGAGGAACAACTCAACCAACGAGGCATTAATGACAAAACCTACATTCCTTTAGCCTGCAGCAAACAAGAAGGGATTAACCCAGTTACAGGGGAACCAATAGTCAGTCGTTACGAATCGGCAGATCACTGGATTGATGGCTATATAGATCGTTGGCTAGATGACCCAGACAAAAAACACATCTCCGTTTTAGGAGAGTTTGGTACCGGCAAAACTTGGTTTGCATTTCACTACGCTTGGACGGCTCTGAAACGTTATCAGTCAGCCCAAAAACAAGGCACTCCCAGACCTCGATTGCCCCTACTCATCCGACTACGGGATTATGCCAAAGCACTAGATGTAGAGAATGTTCTGGCATGGTTCTTCTTCTCCATACACAATATTCCCCTGACTAATTTAGTCTTCAAACAACTCAATAGAATGGGCAAACTCCTGCTCATTTTCGATGGTTTTGATGAGATGGCAGGTAAGGTAGATCGCCAAAAGGTGATTAATAACTTCTGGGAACTAGCTAAGGTTGTAGAAGCAGGAGCCAAGGTCATTCTCACCTGCCGTAGTGAGCATCTTCCCAAGGTTGACAAAGGTCGCGCCTTGCTGAATGCAGCTTTATTAGATTCCACTGATGTAGAACATCCCCGCGACGCTAAGAAGCTGATGGGTCCCCAATTTGAGGTGCTGGAACTGCAGAGACTCAGCTATGACCAAATCTGTGATGTACTCCGGTCCCGTCTCTCAGATAAGACGACCGCAGAAACAGACGCTATTGTCGAACAGGTCACAAGCAATCATAAATTCCTGGATTTAGCTAGACGACCTGTGATGGTTGACTTGATTCTGGAGGCACTGCCTAAAATTGAAGCAGGTCAGTCAGTAGACTTGTCTCACATCTATCTGTTGGCTGTTAGACACAAGATGGATCGGGATATCAAAGCAGAGCGTACATTTACTTCTCGTGCTGACAAGCTTTACTTCTTATGCGAACTGTCTTGGGAGATGTTTGTGACCGATCAAATGCAACTGAACTATCGAAATTTCCCTGACCGAATTCGCTCATTGTTTGGTTCCATTGTACAGGAGCCGTCCGAGGTTGACCACTGGAGCTACGACATGATGGGTCAGTCTATGTTGACTCGAAATGCTGATGGTGACTACGAGTTAGCTCATCGCTCCTTCTTGGAATTCTTTATCGCTTATAAATTTGCTGCACAATTGGGAGTATTAGCTTCAGACTTTGTTGATCTGGCAAGATCGCCGTTGCATGTAGACAACCTCGCCTCACCTAAACCGTACACTTGGTCTTTCTACTTTCGACGTCAAGTGGATGAACAGGGTAGAGTCATACCAATTCCACCGCTCCTCGAATTTTCTACCGAACCACTGATGCGTCTGTTTGATGCTTTCAGACTAGGAGATCTCACGAATAGACAAAGAGAACTGTCGAAGGCAATGTTTGAACTACTCGAGCATATGCTTGACCGTTCAAAAACCGCTGGCGATCGCCTACTAAAGATTATCCTCGCCACACGAGGCAAAACGGAAAAGGAAGTCGGTTGTCTTGCTGGGTATGCTGTGACAATTCTTTTGAAAATTGATTCAGAAGCTTTGGCGGGTCAAGATTTGAGCAATACTGTGATTAAAGGTGCTGACTTGACTTATGCCAACCTGCAAAATACAAACCTGACCGGTGCGCATCTGGATGATTCTCTTTTTAAAGAACCCTTCGGCAGTATTTTATCAGTTGCCTTTAGCGGAGAGTCTTTGGCGATCGGTTCTTCTAATGGCGAAATTTGCCTATTTCAAGGAAAAGAGGGACAAGGACGTTCTATATGTAAAGGGCATACCCACTGGGTTCGCTCGATCGCCTTCAGTCCCGATGGTCAAAAGTTTGCCAGTGGAAGTGACGACCAAACCGTAAGGATATGGGATATTAAAACTTGTAGGCTCTTCAGCACACTAGAGGGGCATAGTAGTTGTGTACGTTCAGTTACCTTTAGCGATGATGGCAAACTACTTGCTAGTGGTAGTGAAGATGGAACCGTGAGGATATGGAATGTCGATACTGGTGAGTACTTAAAGACCCTGACGGGACATTTTGGTAAGGTTTGGTCAGTTGCTTTTAGTCCAATCCCCCTAACTGAAGGGGGGATCTTAGCCAGTGGTGGTGATGACAACACTGTGAAAATCTGGGATGCTCAAACTGGTGAGTGCCTCAAGACCCTGACAGGACATGAGAACTGGGTCAGGTCAGTGGCTTTTAGCCCTGATGGGCGACGAATCGTCAGTGGCGGCGATGACAACACTTTGAGAATCTGGGATGCTCAAACTGGTCAATGCCACAACTTTTACGGGCATGATAATCGAGTTTGGTCAGTGGCTTTCAGCCTTGATGGACGGCGGATTGCTAGTGGTAGTGATGACCAAACTGTGAGAACCTGGGATACTCAAACTGGTCAATGCCTGAGGACGGTGGGGGGATACTCTAATTGGATTTTGTCGGTTACTTTCAGTCCTGATGGTCAATATCTTGCCAGTGGCAGTGAGGACAAGGTTGTCAGGATATGGGATATTCATAATCATAAGATCAAAACTACCCTACGAGGACATACCAGTCGCATTTGGTCAGTGGCTTTCAGTCCTGATGGTCGGCTGCTTGCCAGTGGTAGTGACGATCGAAGCATCAGAATTTGGGATCTTGAGTCAAACGGGGGTAAGCAATGCCTCCAGGTTCTTACAGATCACGATCACTGGGTAAGGTCTGTTGTCTTTAGTCCTGATGGAAAGCTACTTGCTTCCGGCAGTGATGACCACACTGTCAGAATCTGGGATATTCATCAGGGTATCCCGCTTACTATATTGCGAGGTCATACGAATTGGGTAAGATCTGTTGTCTTCAGTCCTGATGGACAGCTACTAGCTAGTGGTAGCGACGATCATACTGTCAGGATCTGGGATGTTCACATTGATCGCGACCCGAAGATATTGCCAGGTCATAAGAATTTAGTCAGGTCAGTAGCCTTCAGTCCCGATGGACAGTTACTTGCCACTGGCAGCAACGATCATACTGTCAAAATATGGGATGTTTGCACCGGTGAGTGCATCAAGACTTTGACAGGACATCAGAACTGGGTACATTCAGTTGTTTTTAGTCCTGATGGACAGATGTTAGTCAGTGGCGGTCACGACGGAACTATATATTTATGGAATGTTCGTGACAATCAGCCCATCAAGTCCTTTCAGGAAGATGCTGATGAGGTACTCTCAGTTGCCTTCAGCCCTGACGGTCAGATCATTGCCAGTGGTAGCGATAATGGGATAATCCAGCTGAGAAGCATGGACAAAGGTGAATTTGAACTACCAAGATCATTGAAGATTCCTAAACCCTATGAAGGGATGAACATTACGGGCGTTATTGGTTTGACGGAAGATCAAAGACAAAATCTTCGCGCTTTGGGAGCGATCGAAGTCAGGTAGGTCTGAATTATCCCAATACTGCAAGGGCTGAGATAAATTATCAACCGTCAACCTATGTAGAGACGCGATCGGTCGCGTCTCTACACACCTTAATTTCCCACCACAAATCCTTAACCGAGTAGTATTGTGAATTATCCTAGCAACGGTCTCATGCGAATGCGATCTTCTTCCACCACACTGAAATGTCCAGCCCAGTCTGTACGAGTTGCTAATGCAGCCACAACAACCTGAGCTAATCGTGGGGCGGAAGTCATCCTCAGGCGAAACAAGACAATACCACTGTTAGCGGGCAATCCAGAGCGAAACGCCAACTCACCGAAGTCTTTATCAAAGGTCAGGAGAATCCGATTCTCTGCCTGAGCCATTGCTAAAACAACAGTGTCACTGCTACCGGGAGCATCAGTGCGTATCCAGGTAACATCATAACCTTGCTGACGTAGAGCCTCTACCGCATCGCTTGGAAAATTCTCGTTTGCTAGAAAACGCACGACTTAAACCTGGAGTGGGTAGACTTTTTCTGCCTTTAGGACTGCACTGGCATAACTCAGACATGCCTGGATATCTTCCACTGTTATGCCTGGATAATTTCTCAAAATCTCCGATTCAGACCAACCTTGAGCCAGCAGGTCAATTATAAACTCCACTGCCAGACGGGTTCCTTTGATGGTTGGCTTGCCGACCAGAATATTCTGGTCAATTACAATTCGCTCTTGCCAGATCATAAGGCTGCTATTTTCACTCAATTCAATTTCTAGAATACTCCACCTTCCCAAACCCGGAGCAATTACGCCTCCTACCTAAGGGAATTTTAACATCTAACCCGTTAACGGCATTTTGTAGGGGAGAATGCCGTTGCTGTAATTGTTAATACCAACGACAAATGCCAGATTGCAACAGAACATATTCCTAAGAGGCGATCGCATTTGTATCCCAATTTTGAGAAAGCGATCGCACTTCTGTACCAAGAGTTTTTAAGTACTCATGCAAAATTAAATATACATTTTTTTATTGTAATAAATCGATTTTAACAACCTGATAGCAAGGGTTTCAGCTTAATCAATTATAATTAAAAATGTATAAATATTTTTGCATAGGTACTTAGAAGGCGATCGCTTAACTTCCCCAAGCAGCCATAAAGAATGATCAGCCCTACAGACATCGCTGCACTTAATACAGTTGACGCTCATCAGCCTCATAGATTACTATTTACTTAAATTCCGGTTTGCCGGATTATGGTTATTTTGAATTATGGAAGTCATCAAGCTAGGAAAAAAAGGTCAAGTCTCTATTCCCAAAGCAATTCTCAAGCGTCTAGGGTTGGAGGGTGAAACTATGCTATTGGTAGAAACTACTGCTGATGGTGGAATTATACTGCGTCCTGCTGGAGTCTATCCGATTGAGATGTATACACAGGAACAGATTGAGGAGTTTTTTGAGGGCGATCGCTTAACTGACGAAGAAGCTAGACAGCTTCAGCGCCACCTTAAAGATGCTAAGTAGGAAACATACATGCGTCTGTTCCTGGATGCCAATGTGATCTTTGCAGCCGCTATCAGTCCTGATGGTCGCTGTAGCGCTTTGTTTCAATTAGCTTCTGCTGGGTATTGTACTTTGCTGACATCGCCTCACGCCTTGGAAGAAACGCGGCGTAACATTACAGCTAAGTATCCCGAAGCTTTGACGCGATTGGAACGGGATTTAATCCCTGAAGTCATTATAGTTGGAGAAGCACCGCTTTCGCGAGTCAATTGGGCAATAGAACTGGGACTACCTTTGAAAGATGCTCCTATTTTAGCGACAGCAGTAGAGAATAGGGCAGACTTTTTGGTAACGGGTGATCAGAAGCATTTTGGTTCGTTTTACGGTCAGATATTAGAGGGAGTAACGGTGGTAGATCTGCGATCTTGCATCGCACTACTTCTGAACCAAGATAAACTGACTTAATTTGATCGCGAATTGTGTGCTAAGAGTTTTGAGCAGGCGATCGCACTTCTGTACCAAGAGTTTTTAGAAGGCGATTGTCCACCTACTTACAGCAGTTTTCAATTGAATTGACCACATTGTAAGGGCGCGGAAACCGCGCCCCTACGGTTATATTGTGATCTACCCGACGAAGGTGCTGTAAGAATTTTGACTTATGCGATCGCACTTTTGTGCTAAGAGTTTTAAGAAAGCGATCGCACTACTTCTGACTGCCATACTATATGCTGGCTTTAGTTTTATTGTCCTGCAATTTAGCGGCATAGAACCCAGCCATTTACCAAGTGGTGGAACAATTTTAATGAGCGATCGCGTTATCCGAAGAGGTTAAAAATGGCAACAATGAAAGCTGTGCGGATGCATGCTTATGGCGGAGCAGAAGTACTGGTTTATGAAGACACCCCACGACCAGAACCGCAATCGGGCGAAGTGTTAGTACAGGTTTATGCGGCTGCGATCAACGGCATTGACTGGAAAATTCGCGACGGCGAACTCCAACGCATTTTTAGTTTTCAGTTGCCGATGATTCTCGGTTCTGATGCCGCAGGAGTCGTCGCGGCGGTTGGATTCGGCGTGAGCACTTGGAAAGTGGGGCAAGTAGCATATTGCCAAGAAATAAATGCCCCCCTGCCAGAAGCAGGAGGCTCTCAGTATAGTTCCGGTAGGATAGGGGTTGAGGGGTTTTGACTTCAGGAGTGTCTTTTATAAGCCAGAATTTTTATAAGAGAACAGAGGTAAATTAAAAATGGATATCAAAAATGGATTTGTCGGTTCTGTAGGCAACACACCGCTGATTCGCTTAAATAGCTTTAGCGAAGAGACTGGCTGTGAAATCCTTGGTAAAGCAGAATTTCTTAACCCTGGTGGTTCCGTCAAAGACCGCGCCGCACTCTACATTATTAAAGACGCGGAAGAAAAAGGCGCCCTCTTACCTGGTGGCACAGTAGTAGAAGGAACTGCTGGCAACACAGGCATTGGACTGGCACATATTTGCAACGCCAAAGGCTACAAATGTCTAATTATCATTCCCGACACCCAGTCACAAGAAAAGATGGATGCCTTGAGGGCATTAGGCGCAGAAGTTCGTCCCGTCCCTGCTGTACCCTATAAAGACCCCAACAACTACGTCAAATTATCTGGCAGAATAGCTGCGTCCATGGAAAACGCCATTTGGGCGAATCAGTTTGATAATTTAGCAAATCGCCGCGCTCACTACGAAACTACTGGACCAGAAATTTGGGCGCAGACAGATGGTAAAGTAGATGCTTGGGTAACTGCAACCGGAACTGGTGGCACCTATGCAGGTGTGGGGATGTACCTGAAAGAAAAAAATCCGGCAATCAAATGTGTTGTCGCCGATCCCATGGGTAGCGGACTTTATAGCTATATCAAAACAGGCGAAATTAAGATGGAAGGCAATTCCATCACCGAAGGCATCGGCAATAGTCGCATCACAGCAAATATGGAAGGTGCACCAGCTGATGATGCTATTCGGATTGATGACGAAGAAGCTATACGGGTAGTCTACCAGCTACTGCGGCAAGATGGCTTATTCATGGGCGGTTCCACAGGCATTAACGTTGCAGCATCTGTTGCCTTGGCGAAACAGATGGGACCAGGACACACCATCGTCACCCTTTTGTGTGATAGCGGTTCCCGTTACCAGTCACGCCTTTTCAACCATGAATGGCTAAAATCAAAAGGACTCTTGCCGAATTAGTTAGTAGCTAATGGCTAATGGCTAAGGTCAGACTAGTAACAATTAGCCCTTCGGGTTCGCCCTTCGGCTTGGTGCAGTCGCCTACGGAGGGAAACCCTCCTTCAGGGCTGTCTCACCAGTTGCCTGCGGAGGGTTTCCCTCCTTCAGCACGCTCACTCACAATTAGCAATTAGCAATTAACAACCAACAACCAATGACCAATGACAAAACTGTGCGTGTGTGCCAAAATCGCACTTGTCGCAAGCAAGGTGCAGCAAAGGTATTAGCCGCTTTTGAGGCTTTGCCAGTTCCTGGGGTGAGTGTAACGGGTAGCGGCTGTTTGGGACAATGCGGCAATGGTCCTATGGTGCTGGTATTGCCAGAGAGGGTTTGGTATAGTGGCGTTCGCCCCAATGAAGTGCCTCTGGTGGTAGAACAGCATCTAATGCGTGGTGAAAGAGTGACACAAATGCTCTACTATCGATTTCATCCTCAGGTATAAGGCTTATTAATAGCTTATACAGGACGGCACTCTTTTGACTGAAGCGAGACATCAGGATGAATATTCAGCAGCTACGTCAATCATTAAAAATTAAGTGGGTTAGTTACTACTATAAAAATCGTTCTTGGCTTGAAACAATGCGAATTTGGGCAACATATGATGGTCAGCGTCGTCCTTCCTCTGGGTTTATTTTGGCGACTCTGTCTGTTTTAGAACCACAGCTTGAACAGATTTTTCCTTTTATCCTAGAGCTAAATAATAATCCAGATCAAATCATCTCAGCTTTAGGTCTTAATTTTAATCCTGAAGAGCAGTCACATTTAATAAAATCAGATAATTTTATAGCTGACAACCAGGTTTCTAGCCAGTCTTCTTTAGATACACTAGTCTCCGAAAAGCCTGACTCCGAAAATATAGGCGATCGCACGAGGGCTGACAGTGCTCCTACCGAAATTCAAATAGAAGACACGCCTAAGTCATCGCTTACACCTGTTAGTGAGAATCATAGCGAGTCTCCTGCCTCGCCTCTTCCACATAAACCTATGATACCGCTTGCCGTTGCAACTGTCGTGCAAAACAAAAACAAATCCACTAGATCCTTTGGATTCGCTACCAAAGGAGAAAGCAATTCTGCGGTCCCGCTAACAAAAGCAACTGTTGTGCAAAACAAAAGCAAACATGAAGCATCAGTTGCTGTTGCTACCGTTGTGCAAAACAAAGGCAAACCCACTAAACCCATTGCTGTTGCTAGCAGGGTTGAAAGCAATTCTGTGGTACAGCTTGCCCTTTTTCCGGAAATTGAAAGGAAAAGCAATTCTGCGATCGCAATTGCCGAAGTGGAAAGCAAAGACGTTCCAAATAAAGTTAATCTATCACCTGCCAATAAAGCTTGTAAACTGGCTAATTGGATAGATGACTTTTGTCAAGGCACTGGCAGAGATCGAGAGTAAGCCATTTTCATCCCAACTCAATGACTAATGATTAATCTTCTGGGTAGTTATGAGAAACAAACGGAACTTCTAATATTTCACCCTCAACTTCTCCTACGTGGACTTTCAATCCAGCACCACCAGCCTTGGTACGGATGTAACCTAATCCAAAATAACCAGCAGTGGTTTCAGTGTAACTGGTAAGGTTACCGACTTTTTCATCTCCAACTGTAATAACTGTTCCTGGTACTGTGGGGGCACTAAGACGGATACCCCAGAGGTGCTGCTTTACACCTTTATAAGTGTTTAACCGGGCGATGGTTTCTTGTCCAATGTAACAACCTTTGTTGAACGAAATTGTCTGCCACAAACCTACTTCTAAAGGATTGTAATCATCAGTCAGTTCACGATCTGGGGCTGGACGACCTTGTAAGATTCGCAACACATCCCAAGCGCGATCGCTCATTGGTACTGCCCCAGCTTCGACAATCAGTTTCCAAACTTTTTCTTTGTCTGCAGCAGACAAAATAATGGTGTATCCTGGGGAAGCTAAACCGCTACCAACTGCAACACGGACCTCCCCGCCTGCGAGGGGGATGAGTTGATGATTGCCGTATGGTTGACCAATAATTGTTCCAGCCCCTAACTTTTGTATTATGGTGTCACTTTCCGGTCCAATCAGACTGAAAGCTGCGGTATCATTTGTTACATCTATTAACTGCACTTTATCGGCAAAGAAGATGTAGCGATCCAGCCATTGCATCAAAGACTCACGGCGGTTAGGTGAAACCAGCAGCAGCACTGCATCTTCTAGGACGTATGCACTGACTAAGTCAATAGTGCGGGCAGTGGATGTCACCATCACGGTATCACAGCCTTGTCCTGGCTTGAGTTGCTGGATATCATTAGTGCTTTGGTTGTGTAAGAAGCGGAGACGGTCATCATCAGAAACTTTGATGCGTCCCCAGTGGGAGCGATCGCATACAGCAACAGAGTCTTGTACTGCTTTAAAAGCAGCTGCATCGTTGGCGTCAATTGCAGATGTTGGCATAGTGATAAATAGAGTACTGTTTTAATTTTTTCCTTGAAAATCTTAGCAGATAAGGTTTTTCGAGTTCAAATTTTCTAACGTTCTCATGAACATCTCAAATTACGGGAAATACCTATAAACTTCTTTTCTCTGCAATACTCTTACAAAAATGACCACATTCTCATCTACTGTAATACCAATTCTGTAGCCTCCTACTCTAATTCGATAATAGTCACCGTCTGCTTTGAGCTTTTTAAGATTGCTTACATACCAAAGACTTTCGGCGTTCTCCACTTCTTCAATGACCGCCTTAATTCTTTGAAGTAATGCTTCATCCCGAATATTTCCCAAATCTTTTTCAAAGCTTTTTCTAAACTCTACCTTTATCCTTTGCTTTCCAAGATTTTGAAAATAGCTTCGCGGTTGACTGTCTCAGTATTTTCACCTTCCTTGATAGCTTTTTCTAAGGCTAAGTCTTCTATAATTTCTGACAATAAATCATAAAATACCTCTTTCTGCTCTTGAAATAACTCAATAATTGCTGTTTTAAACAAGTCCTTAAGTTTACTTTCGTCTAAATTAATTTCAGCCATATATCCTCTAGTTAAGCGATTTTGCTTGATACTAGCACACGAGCTTTCTAATATTGCATTTTATTTAAAATTATAGGACTTACGCACTATAAAAATTGGGTGCATCCCACTTTGGAAAAAATACCCGACGACTAAAGTCGCGGCTACCCGAACAAAGTCCGCGCAGGCGGACTTATCTAGAGCCTGCCTCCGCAGGCTTTGTTTGTGTAGCCGAGGCAGCGCTCTCCGGAGGGTCTCCCGACAGAGGCGACTGCCGTCCAGACATAAGAGTCTGAGGGCTATTCGCAAAAATGAGATGCTCCCTAAAAATTAAGCATCATGTGTATAACGGTGGTTCGGTAGTTTCAGAAAGATAATAGCGAACACGGGGTTGCAGCAGCCCATTTGGGGCATCGTCCAAGAAACAGAATTGACGACATTGTAAGGGCGGGGTTACCCCGCCCCTACGATATTGTGTCTACCCGACTGTAATTAATTTGCGCGAATTGCCGATTTATATCAAATCCGTTTGTATCGGGATTATTCCTCCGTCCTCTCCCTCTGCGTCCTCTGCGTCTCTGCGGTTTTCTAATCACTCCGATGCTACCGGATTTGATATTACTCAACAGCATTATCAAAACCGTTTTGTCCAAAGTCCAACCCTGAGAGAACATTAATGAATTATAAGCATTCCCAAACTCTGATCGCAGGTGCTACTTTAGCGGTACTGCTCCTGATGGCAAGTAGGGTGCGTTAGGCTCTTGCCGTAACGCACCATAATAATTGGCTTCGCTCTGCATCCCAATCCTTCAATTTAGTAGCCTGATCTAGCAGCACCTCGATTGCCCTAGAACGCTTATCCTCAGGAGTTTCACTCTGATTAGCTTTCCATGAATGTTTAATTAGCTGGAGAAAATATCACAGTAACATTACTAGTTTTAATTTTTACGAAAAATTTCTGTTTGCACAGAGAATAAGTACAGTTAGTTTTGATTTACTGTCAAAATTTAAAATTATATGAGCTATTCATCAGTTGTCTGGGATCAAGCACTTTCCGAAGTTCGTAATGGTGTTTTTTTAGCTAAAGTTTTAGGCGTTGCATACAATTCAAGACGGTTTAAGAAATATGCCCGTGGCGTTAAAGCTAATAAAGGATGGAATAAAGAAGATGCGGAAGAGTGAGGTTATATGGCACGCAACCTCAAAAATGACAGCGCAGGGTGTTGTATTGGGGCTTCCTGGTGGTCTTACTTGCATAGCAACTGGGATGGGAGATATCGCATCATTGCTTTACCACATCATAGAAACCTGTGGTGGCATAGCATTCAATTTATTGGAGAATTGAATGCTATCACAGGGGCTTAAAGCAATTGTGTGGCATTACCCAGTTTATGGTAATAGGACTTACGCACACTCTACGAATTCTTGGCAACTAAGTGATGCGAAGCAGTACGCTGGTTTAAAACCCTTGATGTTAAGTACTTGGATGTTCAGATGCTGTAACTATAGCTTGACTGCTCCTCAATGCTATTAAAGTTAAATTTGTTGCTTTATTAAAGGAACGTTTAAAAGAACCCTTAACAGCATCTTTAGCAAATTCTTGCGTTCCTCCAACAATAAACTTTTTCTCTCCACTGGTTAGGCGAAGATTTTGGCTTTTTTCGTTTGAAATAGAATCGTTGTTACCTAAAGTATTTAAATTTCCTTTAAGGGAAAAGAAGTCTAAGGGACTTTTTTGAATGCTGTTAGCTGTGTCGTCGGATAACAATGACGAAAGGAAGTCGGGAAGATTCTGTTTAGGTATGTCAGTAGTGTCAAATAACTGAAAGGAAATATCTCCAGATGCCTTGGCATTCTGCACTTTTGGATCGTTTATTCTTGTCCGTAAGTCTAGAGTAGCTGAGAAGTCAAAAGAAAAAACTTTTCCAGCATCTACATCGAAGTTACCGATAATTTTAGCCTGAGTTTTTGCTGTTCCTGAGTAATCTTTACTGTCACCAAATGCTTGACTTAAAGCAGAAGTAGATACTGATGGTGGCTTTTCTGTAACATTTATTTCTGCATGAATATTTTGAGCCTCTACAATGCCACCTTTGGCATCAGGGAAGGTATCAGCGTGATTTTGTCTTTCGATTGTCGAAAAGGTTTCACTAAAGTTTGTAAAGTTTAATTCTCCTTGGGAATAAGCAAAAGTAGCAGCCTGGTTGGGTGAGATTGGCGCAGAAGTAGCTGTTAACGAAGTAGCCATTAGCAAAGAATCCTTTTTTTATTTGTGTTTGGGTTTTAGTCTTGCTGACTTGCATTCTTCGAGTTAGGCAAAAACGAAAATTTGCCAGCAGCACTATTGATCTTAAGTAAGACTTCAACGGCAGAAGCGGTTTTTCCGCAAAACAGCACGTTTTAGTCGCTGGATGCTCCCGCTAGTGTTTAGTAGGTGTGGGGGAAAAGCTTGTAGTGCAAAGGTTGTGGCGATTGATGAGAGTTCAGAGGACTATGAAAAACTTTCGCGCCCAGCCTAGATTGATATGTATTAGGATTATACACTGTGTTGGGAGCAGTTTGCTACCTCACATCTTGCACCACCGCTCTTATACCGGGTAAGAGTGCGAATCTGTAAAAGTGAAACCCTTAATTTATCGTTTATAAACCCCAACGGGAAAGCCAGTCGCCTCTGTCGGGAAAACCGACAACATGCGCGCTGGACTCACCGATTTCTCTCACCTTGTTGAGAATGGTGCAAGATATCAGCTAAAGCATTTTTTCTAAGAATTGCTTCGCCCTTTGGGACTGAGGATTTTGGAAAAACTTGCTGGGAGTGGTATCTTCTGCTAAAGTCCCTTGATCGAGAAACATAATTCGACTAGCCACAACTCTAGCAAATCCCATTTCATGGGTAACAATCGCCATTGTTATCCCTGTTTGAGCTAAAAGTTGGATCACTTCCAGCACATCTTTGACCATTTCTGGGTCTAAAGCAGAGGTGGGTTCATCAAATAGAATCATCTCTGGTTCCATTGCTAAAGCGCGGGCGATCGCTACCCTTTGTTTTTGTCCCCCTGATAGTTTGGATGGAAAGACATCTGCTTTTTCCTCTAAGCCCACTTTTGTCAATAACTCCATCCCTTTATTTTGGGCTAACTGCCGATCTACTCCTTTCACCTTGATGGGAGTATAGGTGACATTTTGCATGACTGTCATGTGAGGAAATAGATTAAAGTGTTGAAACACCATTCCTAACTGTTGACGAACCTTGCCGATGTTTACCGTGGGATTAGTAATTTCTTGCTCGTGAAAATAGATTCTGCCTTTAGTGGGGCGTTCAAGCAAGTTCATGCACCGCAGAAAGGTAGATTTACCCGAACCAGAAGGTCCAAGAATCGCAACGACTTCACCTTGATGAATCTCCGTTGAAATATCTTTGAGTACGTCGATTTTGCCAAAGGATTTGCACAATAATTCTGTACGAATTACGACTTTACTCACTTTGTCTTAACCTCCTTTCTAAAACTGATGCACTCCAAGTCATACCCATAACTAAAACATAGTAAATTAAACCCGCAAACAGCAGCGGCTCAAAGTAAATATATTTGTTTGCACCAACAATTTGGGCACTGCGTAATATTTCCACTACACCAATTGTTGATACCAAAGCCGAGTCTTTCAATAGTCCAATAGTTTCATTTACCAATGCTGGGAGAATATTCTTCAATGCTTGCGGCAAAATTATGTCCCACATCATCAACGAGTAAGGAACACCCATAGACATCGCCGCCTCAGTTTGTCCTTTATCTACTGCTTGAATTCCACCCCGGATCGTTTCCGACATATAAGCCCCAGAGTTAAGGGTAAAAGTTAGCACCCCTGCTTCTAAAGCCGAAATATCATAGCCTGTAAGCTGGGGTGTCGCATAATAAACCAAAGCCAACTGTAACAGCAGAGGTGTACCGCGAAATACAGAGGTGTAGGCGTTAGCAATCCAAGTCAGGGGTTTAATTCCAGTAATTTTGCACAGCGAGAGAACTGTACCCCAAATTAATCCGAGAAATACTGACAGTAGCGTAAACAACAACGTCAAAGGGATGCCTTTGAGGATAAAGGGAATGTCTGGAATAATTCTGGTAAAGTCTAGATTCAGTCCGCCTTTGGTAGGAGGTTTAGATGCAGTAGCAGTTGAGGTATTTTGTGAAAACCATTTGGTTGCTAATTTTTCTAGTTCTTTTTTGTCCTTCATCTGTTGCAGAACTTGATTAAAAGGTTCTACTAAGCCCGAACTTTTAGGAAAAGCGATCGCCGATCCACCCACCCCGTCTTTTGGAATCACGTTAAACTCTAATTCCGGGTTAGCTTGGGCGAATCCTCTAGCAACGGTTTCTTCAATAATTGCGGCATCAATTCGCCCCGATTTAATTTCTTGAATTACTTCCGGTACTTTATTAAGCTGTTTTAGCTGAATCCCTGTAACTTTTTGGGCAATTTTTTTAGCATTTTGCTCTTGGATAGTTCCCAGTTGTACCCCGACTTTTTTTCCTGCTAAGTCTTGGGGCTGTTTTAGGCTACTATTTTTGGGAGCGACAATCGTATCATTTCCTTGGTAATAAATAATTGAAAAATCAACATTTTTATTACGTTCTGGGGTGGGACTCATCCCAGCCATCACAAAATCAGCCCGATTTGCTTGGAGTGCAGGAATTAATCCATTAAAATCGGATTCTATTACCTTGAGTTTAAATCCTAGTTGTTGAGCAAGAGTCTTGGCAATATCTACATCAAAGCCAACAATTTGCCTTTCACCCTCCTTAGTATTATAAAACTCAAAAGGCGGATAATCTGGGGAAGTAATCATCGTCAGCGTGTCTTTGCCTAAAGATGAGGCTGCTTTTAGAGAATGGCTATGACCTGTAATTATACTGGTTACTAGCATTGCTGCAAACAGCATCGTTAATAACCATACTTTTCTTTTGTTCATGAACTTGATAATTATGAGGGAAACAGTGTATAACTCTCTAACATTATCACTAGCCCAATTTGAAGAATTAATGTCACACCTAAAACTCTATATTGATAACAATACGGTTCTGTTAGGCATGTCCATCCCTAGAAGATCTGAACATCCCACGCCCTTCGGGTTCAGCAGTCGCCTACGGCGGGAAACACTCGTGTCGGCGCGCTGCTTCACCAGTCGCCTACGGAGGGAAACACTCGTGTCGGCGCGCTGGCTCAAATTTCGCGTCTCTACAGTAGTCGCTAATGGTGTTTCCTTGTGCGCCAGTTTTAGCTCTACAAGTTTAGCCTCTGCTGGTGAAAGTCCGAGAAAATCTTCTGCTGTTCCAACCCTCCATCCCGCCGCTTCTAAACGTTGACGCTTAATTTCATCCATAAATAGAGCCTCCATCACAGAAGATCCGATTTCGTCTGTTACTAGGCTATTACTAGATTAGGTCATATTTGACATGATGACAAGTCTATGTTGTTCTTAGGGATGATGCAACTTCTGAGGTGGATTTTGCGTGGAACATTTTAGTAAAAATTAAAAAGATAACTTCAGCATTTCTGTTGATTTAGAGCAAAAAAGGTAGTAGCAATCAAAGTGATAATTCAGCCAGCTTCTGACCGGATTTGGTGAGTTTTGTCCCACCGTCCGAGCGAGTTGCATTCAATCGTATAAATCGGTAGGGAGAACCAAAAAAAAGTCCGAGCAGGGGCGTTGACTAACGCTCGGACTTCGGGGAATATGAGGAGAAGGAAATTTCTCCTCTAGAACCCGTCTCCCATTCTCCGCAACTTGGCATCAGTAATTAGAAGCGGTATCCAACCCCGGCTTGTAAGCTGAGGGCGTCAGAATCACTACC
>CAZZYE010000034.1:2513-19501 GCA_964658145.1 uncultured Stigonema sp. | reverse complement strand
GTAGGGTGGGCAATGCCCACCAAACCTGGTAATGGTGGGCATTGCCCACCCTACATCATCTATTAGTAATTAAATTATGGTTGGTAAAAATAGCATTAGAATGAGCGCCTTTCACAAAATTATACCCATTATAGGATACATTGTCATCCCACCTATTATTGCTAGAATAGTCATCTACAAAATTTTTTTGAGATTTATCGCTGGCATAAGCTATGTTTTTATAAAACTGCACACGCTCAGAAAATAATGTGGTTAACTCTCCGTTGAGACTGCCCTCTAAATTACGAGACTTTAAGTTTTTAAAAGCTGTATTATTTCTCACGATGACATTGTCGCTTTGAAAAACATGGATTCCTCTACCGCCATTGTCAAAAACAAGGTTATTTTCAACCAACGTCCAATTTGTGTATTTTGGCGATCGCGTCTCACCTTGGGTGTGCCTGAAATCGTCGATAATAATGCCGTTTCCATCAGTAACTTTTCCATCTCCTCTTGGCAACAGGTTCTCATTTGAGTAAGAAATATTGCCTCTGATTATATTGTGAAAGCCAGATTTGTTATCAAACGCTTTAGCCTGATAAATGGAAATACCACTACATTGATAAGGCGATCTGAAAGCGTTGCGATACGAAACATTGCCTTCAATATACAGATAATCCGTTTCTTGTCCGGAAATACCCCCACACCCAGAGTCGTGAATTTCATTATTGAGAACTTGTGTGTGGTGGTTTCCCTTACCAACATGAATCCCCGATCCGATTTGAGTGGAAGTGATTCTAAAACCAATTATTTTTATGTAATTGCCCTCTATTTTAAAAGTCCCATCTTGAGTTCCTCTCACAAATGGCTTATGACCGGGAAAAGCTTGAAAAACAATCCAATTATTAGAGTTTCCAGATTTTATGACCGTGATATTTTCGTCATAAGTCCCATTTTTTACATAGACAATATCTCCAGCAGCTACTTTTTCATTTGCCTGCTGTATTGTCTTGAATGCAAGATTTTGTGTTGTGCCGGGATTGCTATCATCTCCTTTACTGTTATCGACATAGTATGTTTTACCTGAAGTTTTAGTAGCAGCTTTCGTTCCGCCGACTTCTTGCGTATCAAGATCCGCCCATGCATACTTATCTTGAGTTTGATTTTCACCTAACGTAGAATTACTATTAGCATTGACAACAGAACTTGCAGTTAAACCAGCCATGAAAGCTAGACAAAGATAGAGTGTCATAAATCTATTTTTCGACATAAGAAATAATAGCAGTTCTATTTGAGTTGTGGGAAAGATTTTTTTAACGAACCGCTAAGACAAGGCAGCGCTGCAGGAGGGTTTCCCGACAGAGGCGACTGCCGTGCCAAGAACGCCAAGAAAAGAAACTGACCGGAACGCACCTTCGATAGGGAGGGCTGGTGGGCAGTGCCCACCCTACGTAATGATAAGGTTTTTGGGGTTTGATTTTCGCAACAAGACAGTGGTGCAAGATCTGAGGAAACAGAGAATCCCACAAAACAACAATACCAATTACACAACACCTTGAAAGGGCTGGTTCTACAATACATTTCGGTTAAGGTTTTAATGCAACACTGAAGATCCCCCCTAGCCCCCCTTAAAAAGGGGGGAATAAGAGCAAAAACTTGGTTTGATTAGCCCCCCTTTTTAAGGGGGGTTGGGGGGATCTCTAAGGTTCATCAGACTAACCGAAAAGTATTGGCTGGTTGTCGGCTATTTTTCGTGTCAATGGCTAGACTGTAAACTTAAATTGGTTAATGTTTGGGTACAAATAATCTTAATCCCAACCAGCTATCTAACAATTGTATGAGGAAAAACAGCACAAACCGAGGGTTGTGCTTAAAATATCGCTTCCACAAACGTTTTGGTTCCATTATCAGCCTAAATAACCACTCTAAACTTATCTTCTGCATCCAGCTTGGAGCTTGCTTGACTCGACCGGAATAAAAATCAAAAGCTGCTCCTACACCTAGCATCACTGCTGGAATTCGGTCTTTATGTTCTGCAATCCAAAATTCTTGTCGGGGGCAACCAATACCTACAAATAGAATTTGCGCTCCTGATTCGACAATTTGGCGAGTAAATGCTGCATCTTCCTCTGTTGTCAATTGACGGAAAGGCGGTGAAATGTGGCAGACAATCTTAATGCCTGGAAACTGCTTTTCCAAAAACTCGACAAATGCAGCTAAACTTTCTGGTGTGCCGCCATAGAGAGCAATAGGAATACCCTTCTGTGCTGCGGCTTTACACACATGTAAGGTGAGAGTCGGACCGTAAACTCGCGAGGCATTTTTGACACCAAGAGTGCGTAAAGCCCATACCAAAGGCATACCGTCAGGCGTAATCAAATCGGCACTGTTAATTATGCGGGCAAATAGTCCATTATCATAAGTTTCCATTGTCATGTGAACATTGGAGGCACAAACACATTTGCTCTCTCTTTTTTCCGTCCAAGCTAAAATTCTTTGGGTTGCATCTTCATAGCTAGTAGCGTCTACGCGCATAGTCAGAATGTAACGAGATTCTAAAGGCGATATTTTCTCAAGTGTGGATTGCATACTGCGCTATCTTCAAGTTGTTATAATTCAATAAAGTTCAAACAAGTATCGAGGAATAGGATTTCAAAGCTTTGAAACCTCAAAAAATCCATGATTGCGCTTATCTCTGTGCTACTTAAAACACGGAGTTTTATATTTTTGCAGTCAATAATTGGAGCTATGCTTGAGCCAAGATAGTTTCAAATTATCATTCATATTAAATCTCAAAAAAACTTGACATATTAGCTGATATAGCAAGTGCTTTTCATCAAGTTTATTCCGGAAATATCTGTATTGATAAGTGTATTTACACGGAATAAATTGTGTAGTAACTTTAAAGTTTTAGCTTTAAAATGTGAGTTTATTGCTATTGCCGCTCGTATAACTATTTAAATACTGGTGTAAACTAATGCAAAATAAATCATCAGTTTATGTAGGGTGCGTTAGGCGGCAGCCGTAACGCACCAAATTCAATCATCAATACTGCTCAGATAAGAGAATAAACTAACCGATAACTGTTGTAGAGACGCGATATATCGCGTCTCTACACGTGCGAAATTCCTACCAAAAACTAAAATCTTTGCAGTAGTCCATCATGGTGCGTTACGCTTCGCTAACGCACCCTACGCTTAAAATTTATTTACATAATTAATATTATTTGCTTAATTTAGTAAAACACTACAAAAGCCTGCCAAACTCCAACGACTTGGCAGGCTTTAAACTTATTAAAAATATTTAGCCTCATTCAAACTTTTGAATTTCCACACTCCCCAAATCCTGCAAGCTTAATCGACATCTCCATAAAAATCAGAGCCAAAAATTATAATTGACAAAAGTGCAATTACCTTAACCTGTCAAGGATGCCCACTAGCTAAACGATTGAACCCACCTATTAAACTACGATCGCTCTTGAGCAATAAGCGTGCCTCAGCTTCACCCTTTGCTCATTTTTTGCCATACAGAATCAAATCCTCCAAATGCACGAATAGTCAGTAAACCAGCGAAAAAGCAATAAGAAGAAGTTGCTAAAATTATGGTTAATAAAAAATCTAAATTAATTTTTTGTAGTATCAAAAATACAATCAACATGAAAACGCTAATTAGCAGCGGACGACGCATAACTCGCCATAGCTGCAATGAAAATAGGCGACTATATACAACATATGTAAATACGCTAAAGTTAGTAAAAGTCATTGCCAAACTCATGAATGCTGCACCTAGTAACTTATATTGAGAAATCAATACCACACCTGCTAATCCTCCGACAGCAGTAGTGATCGTCACTTCCAAGAGATTAAATTTCTCGAAACCATTCGCTATCAGCAGGTAGCTAAATGAGCGGGAAAAGTTAGATGTAATAAGTGATAGCGAAATGATATTTAGAATTACAGTCGCCTGTGCAAAACTTGGATCTTTATAGATAAATAATAGTAATTTATTTCCAAAAAACAACAATCCTATGAAAAAAGGCAAACCAATACAAAGTAGGATTTCAATAACATTTTCGGTTGACTCACGCTGCTTTTCTTTTCCCAAATATACTGCTTTTGACATACCAGGAAAGGCTGCCAAAGTTACGCTACTAGAAATAATATAGAAAGGTTGCAGCAATTGTGTCACAGCGCCATAAATACCAATTAGAACCTCACTGCCTAAGATGGAGAGGATAAGTATGTCTATCTTACCAGCGATAATTCCTATTCCTTCAATAGCAAAAAATGTCCGAGTAGCCTTGATAGTGTTCCAGATGAAATCTTGCTTAATCTGCCAATTTGGTTTAACTATCTTTGTTAGCAAAACCCATTCAATCGCCAGAATTAATGATTCTGAAAATACTAATATTCCAGCAATATATTCAATTCCATAGTGGAGCTGCATTGCCCAAAGCATTGCCAATAAACGCAAGATGTAAACTGGCACCGTAGAGATAGCAATCAGGTGCATTTTCTCTTGGGCTTGGAAAATTGCCTCCGTGACGTTAGAAAGCGCAAACGGCACGATAGTCAAGCCCATAATGTAACAAATAAATGAAGTGTCAGCACTATAGTGCAGTAGGAACACCACCACAACTAGTGCTACATAACCGATAATGCTGAAAACAAACTGCAATAAAGTACCGCTTACCAAATAGACTGGCGTTATTTCTGGATCGCGGGCTAGTTCTCTCGTAAACAAGGTCTTAAAACCTTGAGAAGCAAGATTTACAAAAATGTAGTAATAGCTGATTGCCAGTAAATATTGCCCTAATGCCTTAGGTCCGAGAGTACGAGCTATAGCCGCAGTTAGCACAAAGGTCACAATTCCTTGCGTTAACCTATTGACTAACATTGATATAGAATTAACTGCTAGTTTGCGTTGTTCTGACATTGCCAACAAGCCTTTTTTGATTTGATGTACCTTAACTGACATCTTGCACCTTCAAGTGTTCGTGTAGGTGGGCAGTGCCCACCCTACGAAATCGTCAGCTTTTTGTTGCTCTGATTTTCGCAACAAGACAGTGGTGCAAGATATGAGCCTCTAACTAGCGGGCTACGCCGCTAGTGATATATGGAAGAAACATATTTTAATGTTCCCTGTGTTTCTTAGGAGTTAAGCTAACTAACTAATAAAGAGCTATCTGCCTGTACCTGCTGTAAACAAACAGTCAATTTTTCAGCCAGAAGCCTCACGTTTGGCTCTTCCATAAGAGTTGTGTGGATTGCTCCGGGTATTTGATAAATTTCTACTCCACCAGTTGCCGCCTTAATCCATAATTGGGGGTCATCTTCCAACTTTTCAAAACTGCTCGCTGATAGGAAGAGAGTTACAATACCCGGATAGATTTCTTGGGCTACGTAGCTTTTGAAAGCTTGATGGTTAGCAGAAGCCACATCAAGGATTCGTACATCCATCAACGATCGCTTTATGTACCGCAGATATAACTTGTAGAAAATACTTGCCTTCCCTGCTGTCAGATGCCAATTTATTCTTTCCCACAAATAATTTATTTGATCTCGCGGTTTCAAATTGAGCAGATTGTTTAAATGTGAAAAGCTCAACTTCCATAGGGTTTTGGGTTTAGTGTTAGTAGCATCTGCACTCCCTTGGGTAACAACAGGAGATCCAGAGTCAAATACAGCCAGCAACCTCACCTCCTGACCCAGTGCGTGGAGTTGTCGGGCAACTTCAAAGGCTATTTGACCCCCCAAGGAAAAGCCCCCCACAAAATAGGGTCCTTGAGGTTGAATCCTTTGTATTTCTTTGATGTAATTAGATGCCATTTCTGGTATTGAGGTAAGTGGCGATCGCTTACCGTCAAGTCCTTGCGCTTGTAGTCCATAGAAGGGTTGATCTGGCAGATAGTGCGCCAACTTCCTATAGAATAGGACATTACCCCAAATAGCATGAATACAGAACAGCGGCGGTTTTGTAGGCTTACCTTGTTGAATCATTACTAGGGATTCCCATTCTTGAGAAGATTCTTCTTGGTGTAGAATAGTAGCCAGTTCCGCAATAGTCTGTTTCTGAAACAGAGTAGCTAAAGATAGCCGAGTCCCCAAAGTCTTTTCAATTTCATTAAACAGGCGCATAGCTAGGAGGGAATGACCTCCCAATGCAAAGAAGTTGTCATGGATACCTATCTGTTTCAGACCCAAGACTTCTGCCCAGATAGCCACTAAAATCTCTTCTGTAGGATTGCTGGGGGCGTCAAAACCAGTATCTAAACTGATTCTGGATGTATGAGGCAAGGCACGGCTGTCTACTTTGCCATTGCCAGCTTGGGGCGTAGTACCTAAGGATACAAAATCACTAGGCACATCGTACCCAAGCAAGGCACGGCGGTCAACTTTGCCGTTGGGTGTCAGTGGCAAGGCATCCAGTGTCACAAAAGCCGAAGGGATCATGAACTTTGGCAGCTTATGTTCGAGGAAGTCACGCAGGTCATTAATTGTGGGTGTTTGATCCTGATTAGGGACAATGTAGGCAACTAAACGTTTATCTCCAGGTACATCTTCTCGGACAATAACAGCTATTTCCCGAATCTCTGGGCGTTTGGCTAGCAATACTTCAATTTCTCCCAGTTCGATGCGGAAACCCCGAATCTTTACTTGATTGTCAATTCGACTGATATATTCAATGTCTCCATTGGGCAGATACCGCGCTACATCACCTGTTTTGTAAAGGCGACTTAGTTTTGAATTTTGAATTGAAGAATTTTCTTCCGTACAGACGTTCCGCCGGAACGTCTCTTCATAACTCATAACTTTGAAATCATCACTCTTTAAGAAGGGATTGGCAATGAATTTCTCGGTGGTTAAATCTGGACGATTCAGGTAACCTCTGGCAAGACACACACCACCGATATACAATTCGCCCTTAATCCCAATGGGAACTGGTTGGAGATATTGATCGAGAATGTAGGTTTGGGTGTTACCAATGGGTTTTCCAATAGATATTGCAGGTTTTTGAGTACCGACTAGGGATTGCTCGCTGACTTCATACGCCGTAGCCCACACAGTAGCTTCGGTAGGTCCATACATATTCCAAACAGAGGAAACTCTGGCTAAAAGCTGAGAGGCTAATTCTTGGGATAGGGCTTCACCACCACAAAGAATCTTTAGCTGCGATTGACCATTCCATCCTGCTGCTAGAAGGAGATGCCAAGTAGCTGGGGTGGCTTGCATAACTGTAGCCTTGGACTCCGAAAGCAACTTCAACAGTCTGATCCCATCAACCGCCACTTCTCGACTTACCAAGACTACCTTAGCCCCTAACATCAGAGGTAGGTAAAGTTCCAGTACGGCAATATCAAAAGAAATAGTTGTGATGGCTAGGAGGATGTCTTTGTCTGTCAATCCAGGCTTAAGTTGCATGGAATTTAAAAAGTTCGTGACAGCCTCATGAGTAATTTGAACGCCTTTTGGCTTTCCTGTAGATCCCGAAGTGTAGATGATGTACGCCCGATTCTCACCTGTCACACTACTGAATGGATTTTCGTCATTCTCTTCAACGATATTTTTCCAGTCAGTATCCAAGCAAACTACCTTTGCCTGATGGTCAGGCAATACGGACACTAAATCTTGCTGAGTTAAAAGAACTGGTAGCTGCGAATCTGACAGCATATAAGCCAATCGCTCTTGAGGATAAGCTGGATCTAAAGGCACATAAGCTCCACCTGCCTTGAGAATCCCTAATAGTCCCACAACCATTTCTAAAGAGCGTTCTACACAGATACCCACTGGCACATCCGATCCAATTCCCAAAGTTCTCAGGTAATGTGCTAATTGATTTGCCCGACTATTTAACTCTCGATAGGTAAGTTGTTGTTGTTCAAATACTACTGCTACTGCATCAGGGGTACGCTTTACCTGCTCCTCAAATAACTGATGGATACATTTATCTCGAGGATAGTCTGTCTGAGTATTATTCCATTGTATAAGTAACTGCTGTCTTTCCTTGGCTGTCAGCAGGGGTAACTCAGAAATGGGCTGTTCTGGCTGAGCAACGATACCCGCAAGCATTGTCTGGAAATGCCCATTCATCCGCTTGATCGTATCAGCATCAAACAAGTCAGTGTTATATACCCACTTTCCTACCAGTCCGTTGCTGGTTTGTTCTAAAAATAACGTTAAATCAAACTTCGCTCTCGTATCTTCTACCACCCAAGGACTTGCAGTTAAGCTGGAAACCTCGATCTTTTGTAGGGAAATATCTCCCTCCATGACAAACATCACCTGGAACAGGGGTGAATAGCTTAAGTCTCGCTGCAGCTGCAATTCATCTACCAGCATCTCAAAGGGCAAATCTTGATGACTTTGAGCTAACAAAGCCACTTTCCGCACCCGCTCGAGTAATTCTTGAAACCTGGGGTTTCCAGACATGTCAGTGCGGAGGACTACAGCGTTAACAAAAATTTCTGAATTAACGCGGCTAGCAATGGGGGAACCTACCACCATGTCTTCTGTACCTGTATAGCGGTAGAGCAAGGTATTAAACGCCGCTAACAGGGTCATAAATAGGGTGACACCTTCCTGTCTGCTCAATAAGCTGAGTGCTTCCGTTCGTTCCTGAGAAACTACAAAAGATTGAGAGCTTCCACGTCCGTTTTGCTCTGCTGGTCGTGGTCGGTCAGTGGGTAGTGACAATAAAGGTGGCGCACCTGCCAGTTGTTGTTTCCAGTAAGCGAGTGAGGACTGGATGGGTAGTTGTTGGAGTTGTGAGCGCAGAGCATTATAGGATAGTTCGTAGACTTCTTTATCAATACACCTTAGTTTTGGGTCGTAATTTAATATCAACCGTAGAGTGCCTAGAGCCGCAACCCATTGTCCTGCTTTAATGTATCCCATGATTGCGTAGGGTAGTCGCCTTGCAAAAAGGGTAATCCAAGCTTGCTTGCCGCGTTCGTAAGCTGCTTCATATTCTTTGTTAAGAGTCTGTTCAATGTAACTCCATTGCAGACTATGGGAATGCAGTGAACTGATCAGCATTTCAGCCGCTTTTGCTGATAAGTTACTACCGTGATAGCGATATTCAAAAACTATTTGATTGTGGAAGTAGATGGGGAACTCACGGGCAACTCGTAGAAATAAATTTATATCTTCCATAGTCGCTAGATTTGGGTCAAACCCTCCTACAGACTCAATAGCGACACGTCGAAAAATGACACAGGCACATTGGATTTTATGTTCCGCAGCCAGAATAGTCGCATAGTCAGCCACGGACGGTTGATTCTTATATATTTCTTCTGTTGTATATGAGCCATCAGGGTTAATTGATTGAAAAATATAATTACCAAAGACAAAGCCAACTTCTGGATGGGCATTGATACAATTTACGCCAATTTCAACGGCTTTAGGTAAAAGGCGATCGTCACTATCAAGAAAGAGCAGATACTCTCCTTTACTAACGCGCATTCCCGTATTACGCGCTGCTGAGACACCTTGGTTGCTTTGGTAGATATATTGTACAGTCGGGTAGCTCGCGCAAACTTCTTTCGTTTCATCAGTCGATCCATCATCCACCACGATGATCTCGAACACAGAGTAGGTTTGACTGAGTAAACTCTCAATTGCTTCTGGCAAAAATCCGGCTCTGTTATATGAAGGAATAATAACTGATAACTTACAGTCGTTAAAGTTAGGTAGTGCCTGATTCATAAAAAATGGTTAATTAGTATTCTCTGATTTTGCAACCCGAAATATTTAGGCAATTTAATCACTGAATATCAAGGATAAAACCCAATAAAAGAAGGGAGGCTTTTTAAGGGTTTTAGAACTATTTTGGGCATTTAAATTAACTATATATTTTGGAACACAATAATAAATTAACATCTCTGCTTTTAAAAGTAACATGGTAAAAATACGGAAGTTGTCAATAATACCATTTTGTTTTAAACATGCTACAGATAGTAAAAACTAGCCTTATATTGCAGCCTAATATGGTATCTTAGGATAGTACCATTGGTGCATTTCCAGGTGGTGCGATCGCCTTCACGAATCATTTAGGATTGCTATCAGTAGATAGGCACAATAAAACATAAATATATAGCAGTCCTATAGGAGTTGTGAAAATTCCAGAAATACACGTAGGGTGGGCACTGCCCACCATATCCGGGTTTTGGTGGGCAAGTGCCCACCCTACACAACTTAAAATTTTTCACCAATGATTTAGGATTGCTATATTAACTTGTGTTAAGAGGTTGGAAGCCAACTAACAACTAACAGCCCTAACAGATAGTTGTGTTTATTTACGCCGACTTACTTAGCTATTTAATTGTATTTTTGTCTTTGTTGCACTAAAATCATTGCCTTGTCTGATAACTGATGCGTACAGCGCTAATAATGAAGCTATGTAATTTTTGACATCAAAGCACTCAACGCGACGACGGGCGGCAGTTCCCAGAGAAATTCTTAAACCTTCATCTCTAATTAGGTTTTGCATGGCTTCTACTAACTGTTCTTGATTTCCTGGTTGCACTAATAAACCGTTCTGATTGTGATTAACCACTTCAGGTATGCCACCGACAGGCGTTACAATCACAGGTAAACCCCAAGCCATTGCTTCTAACATTGACATAGGTAGACCCTCGTTATATGAAGGCAAAATAAAAGCATCTGCTGTTGCCAAAAGTGCATCCCGTTGTGCAGGACTCAACCAAGCGGAAATAGTAATTTTTTCCTCAACAGCTAATTCTTGAATAAGCTGTTGAGCCATTTCTAAATCTCCATTTCCTGCTAAAACTAATTCAGCACAATTTCTATCTGATTCTGGCAGTGCTGCAAATGCCTTAATTAAGTCAAATGCTCCTTTATCTTGCTTAGGAAAAGAAATAATAGACTTTGCTACATCTAGTGCGCCACCACGTTTACCAATGCGTCCTAAAAATACAAATTTTACCTGCCGTTGTTCCCGCCGCTGTGGAATATTTGATGGCAGGTTGACGGGATTATAAAGCACTGTAGTTTGATTTTTATCTAGCCTAAATGTTTCTAAAAAATATTTTCCCCAATTTTCGGAAAGAGCAATAAACTTGGTGGATTTACCAAATAAAACAGCTATTATTTTCTGCACTAAAATAGGAAGTCCAGCAAAAAACTCTTGATATGCTGCACCATGAGCATGAAGAATAAAAGGCTGGCGAAAAGCTAAGAGAATGAGTACAATAATTAGTTTTCTAAGGGTACTGCCTCTTTCGGCAAAATGAATATGAACTAAATCTGCTTCTCCTCTCAGCAGCGTCCACACAAGTGTCTTAATTGCTTTGATAAATACTATCGCATTATGCCGTACAGATCCTGGAGCAAACGTACCAACATGATGAATTTGCATTTCTGGAGGTGCATTTTCGAGGATAAGTTTTTCAACTGATGTAATTCCTCCCTGGATATCAAGACTAGCGCCAAGCATTAATATTCTGATGATTTGCTTTTGACTATCAGTAGATTTATACATAGAATTTGATTGCTCCATTATTTTTATAATTATGCTTTGCGACTTTGCGCTCTGCAAAAAATTATTTATGCAAAATATCCAATCTTTATCCCCAAAGCTTTTTTATGGTGACTGCGGTATGCGTATTGAGAAAAATATTGCTACTTGGATAACAAAAAAAAAGTTGTTTTGGATAAGTAGTGTACTTTCTGTGAGATTTGCTAGCACAATATATGTAAGAAACATTGCTGGCCAAAAACCGTCAGATGTTTTCACAGACCTGATGTAGGCTAATCCCTTCTGGAAACTTGTTACAAATTCAATCAGATATATTGATAAGCCTATTAATCCCAACTCAAGGAGAAGATCTAAATAGCCATTGTGGCTGTTTGGTGGTTTCCAACCTGATGCATACCAGATATCAGCAGACGGACCATCTAAGCCCCGCCAAAATGCACCGAATCCATAACCCACCCAAGGACTTTTCCAGATTTTATCTAAAATAAAGGGCCAAAAATTTGTCCGACCAGTAAGTGTTAAATCTTTGCCAAATAAAGCCGCGATCGCTTCGGCGTTAGCAGCCACCAATGAATATATAATTGTACTTATTGTTGAGATTCCCATTAAGGTGGGAATCATCAAGCCATACTGCCACCGTAAAATCCGAAATAAAAATAATTCAACTATAAGAATAAAAACATTAATCATAGGTGATGATGATTTTGAAGCTATGATTAGCCATACCGACAAACCCAATCCACCCCAGAAAAGCCAGCGTCTTTTTTGCGCTTTAAGAGCCAGAAGTAAAAATACAATGGTACTGGGAGCCATGACTTTGCCGAGAACGTTTTTATGGTTATAAATTCCCCGCCAAGTTGAGAAATGAACTCCGCTCATCCGCCCGTATTTTGGCAATCCCACAGCAAACAAAAAACTGGCGACTATGGCTATACCAAATGTCCATCCTAGTAACTGCAACTGCTCTTTTAAGGTATAGCGGCTGGCTAAATAGAGTGAAAATAGAATTGTGCCGACTAGGGCTATAGTGCGGCTTCTGGTTAGGTCAGGGGCATCAGACCAAAAAAAGGAGAAGACAGCCAACCCCACCAACAGCCAGATCAACTTATCTTTAGTAATTACCTTAATTACCTTTTTCCACCGTAAAACCAGTAAGCAAAAAGTGATCAGATAAATAACTAAGAAGATCAGCTGAATCAAGGCAAAATCAGCACTGCCTTCCGAGTCATCCCCTTCACTTGCCCCTCCTGAAAGAATGACAACTAATGGACCTCCTGAATAATGGATTAAAGACAGAACAGTGAATGCCTTTTCGGCAAATAGCAAGAGTTTTTTCATCAACCGATTCGGGAGGTATTTTTGGCGGCGATCGCATGTTTGTAAACTTCAACAGTTTGAGCCGCTATATTCGACCAATTTAAATCTTGCTGACAGCGAACCGCCGCCGAGAATTGCATCTGGCGCTGCTTGTTAGGATCGCTTAACAGCTGAATGATGGCATCAGCGAGGGCGCGGACATCGCGGGGCGGTACAAGCAGTCCATCTTGTTCGTGGCGAATCATCTCTCCTAAACCGCCGACATTGGAAGCAATAACTGGCGTTCCTGTCGCATAGGCGATCGCCGCTACACCGCTTTGAGAAGATTCAATGTAAGGCAGAACCGTTACCGCACTACGCTGAAATAAACTCGCGACAGCTTCAACGGGGATAAAGTCATTGAAAATTTCGTAGCGTTTTTTGTCCGAATCATCCAATAATTCACCGATATTTTCTCCCCGTCCAGCAATAATCAGCTTGACTTCCGGAATGCGATCGGCAACCAAAGGCATTGCCTCAAGCAGATATTTCAAACCCTTATAAGGCCAAATACGTCCAAAAAACAGTAATGTATAAGGTTCGCGGGCGACTATCCGACCGCCACCCCAGCGCTGAAACAGAGTACCCAGTTCCCCATGCGGCAGCACATTAACTCGTTGTTGCGGCAAGCGGAATTGTTGGACAAGAACGTCTTTCAGCAAGTCAGAGTGGACAATTAACTGCTGGGAACGGTAGAAAGCAATTCTGCGAGTGTACTCAGAACCTGGAATCAGATCGCGATCGCCTGGGTGACGAAATACATCGTGAATAGTAGTTACCAAAGGCGGCATCTCATGCAGCAAAAGCGTCAAATCGTACCAAGGATTGTTAGTTTCTTGGACGTGCAGCACATCGGGTTTTACCTCTCGAACGATCCGCATCATTGTACGCATGGTAAATAGATTGCGCGGGTCGCGAATGCGGGGTGTTTTCAATCTAAATACGTGGATGCGGTCATCGATAACATCTTTACAGATGGCTGACAGTTTTTCTGGTTGAATTAGGGTTAAATCAACATATTTAGCTAAACCGTTTGCCAATTGTATACTGTACTCGTCAAAGTAAAAATGCAATAAAGCAATTCTCATCTGCATTCTTTTTAATTGCCCTATATTTTAAATTTCATTGCTGATTTATGCCCCAATACAGTTCTGGTAGTAGTATTGACGGATTTAAGATCCCCCCAACCCCCCTTAAAAAGGGGGGCTTGATCCCCCCCTTTTTAAGGGGGGATCAACGCCTTAACTGAACGGTATTGATTTATGTCCGCGTTTTAGTGATTACCAATGCCTTCATTTCTGCATTCACCAGAGGTTGATGATAGTTTTGATTGATATCCGGCACAGGTTTCCCATCTAGGAGAACTTTGTAGATTTTTGCCTGACAGTTACTGGGTAAATTGTCAATAATTCTTGTTTTCAACGCAGCAGGGCTATAAGTGCGGGCAAAACCTTCATAAGGACCCCATCCGGCAAAGCTTGCAGTGCTGTCAAAAATTGTCAGCGCTTTTTCAGGATCGTACTTATGAATTTGTTTATTGTTCCAAATCTCTGCGTACTCGTTAGCAATAAATAGCGGCGCAATCACAAGTTTCCTGCCCACTCGCAGTAGACGTACTGCCTCTTGAATGAATTTGATATCTAAATCATCTCGAAAATGCTCAAAAGAGTGATGACAGCTAATCCCATCTAGAGATTCATCTGGGAGAGGGATTGCGTCGATAGAACCGCCAATATATATAACTCCATCTGCACTTTTTCCATCTAATAAAGAGTCTTGACAGTAAGCAGTAAATTTGAAGTCAGAAACCGCCATTAAAGCTTTGATATATTCCGCTTTTTCCCCACCTGCGGCATCTAATATTTTATCACCTGCTTTCAAATCTAACAGAGTCATTGTCGTCAGGTATTCAAGAGGCTTGGAACAAGGATAAGCAATCTGATTATAATTGTTAAGTACGGGGGAATTTATAAAATTACTGTAATCATTTGTTGAAAACTCCAAATTGCTTATTTCTATCGTAATTTCTCCAATCTCCGACTCATTAATAGGGCGCAAAATACGATTTACATTAAAATTATTCAGACGGTATGCTGTCAGAAATTTCCACTTATATGTGGTTATAAATCGAGATAATCGATTGAAAATTAATTTATCACTCACCATCTTTTTTACACACCTTTAAATTCAATTATTGAGATGTAATGACAAGACTGCTTGCATTCATTTTTTTTCTTAGTGTTCTTCTTTGCACGGCAGTTCGGATCGCCGGAAGCCGGCGATCTGCCTGCCTCGTCGTTGCGTGAGACAAAAAATTATTAATGCCAGAGGTCTACAGACATCGATATCAGAAATGACAGAATACTAGTACGCACCTTCTTTATTCAAAACAACCATAAGTGTTTTAAATAAAATCTCCAAATCTAACCAAAGAGACCAATTTTCAATGTATCTCATATCAAGGTTTATGACTTGTTCAAAATCTAAAACATCAGAGCGACCTGAAACTTGCCAAAGACCAGTAATACCAGGTAAAACCTCTTGTCGAATAAAATGGCGTTCAGCAAACTTATCAATATCTCTAGTAGGTAAAGGACGAGGACCAATTAGACTCATTTCCCCATATAGAACATTAAAAAGTTGGGGTAATTCGTCCAAACTATAGCGGCGAAGAAATTTACCTACACGAGTAATGCGAGGATCGTCTTTAATTTTAAACAGGACACCATCTTTAGTTTCATTCAAAGCTTCTAGTTCTTTTTGCAGTTGTTCTGCATTGCTCTTCATAGTACGGAATTTCCATACTTTAAATGGTTCCCCACGTAAACCTATACGGGTTTGTCTGTAAAACACTGGACCGGGAGAGTCTAGTTTAATGGCTAGAGCAATCACTATATAGATAGGAAACGACAACATTAGAAATAAAGTTGTAAAACAAAAATCAAAACTCCGCTTGATCCAAAAACCTCCACCAGGAAGTGTTGGACAATAAAAACTAAGGCAAGGTATTCCACCTATATTAGTAAATTCTACATCTCTGTAAATTGGTTTAAATTCCGTCTGTAAAAGATGCACAGTTATCCCAGATGCTTGAAATAGCCAGCAGACAAACATTCTATTTTTTATAGCATCCCAAGAAACAAAAACTTCTGTTACACCTAATTCATTAAGCTTTTCAAAAGTTGCCTGTCGATGATATCTATCTAATGATTTAGCATCATCACTACCACAGATAAGGTAGCGTTTTTCTTTCTTGACAAAGTTAGTAATTTTTTCCTTTTCTTCTGAGTCGTAAATAATGAAAGCCGGATAACAACCTAACATTTTTTTCTGACGCAGAAATTCAAGAGTAACGTTGATTGCCAATCTACCAATACATATAAAACATGTACTTAATAATAAAGAAATTATTAACTCTGAGCGGGTTGCATCCACGATTGGCTGATAGAAAAAGCCAAAAATAATTATTAATCCATGAGCAAAAATCAGCGTCTTTATAATGTTGAAATAGTCAAAGCGCTTTTTACCGGCTTGATAAGTACCTTGAAGAGCTAGCGATCCTATTTGAATAGCAGTAGCTATTAACATCGAGAAAGAATCGCTTGGCATATACCCAGGGAAATGCACAGACGAGGCATGATATTCAGATAAAAACCAAGCAAGGAATAGAAGAACATAGTCTAATAAGACCAGTATTGTTAATCGCATCCACCACGATCCCTTTCGCAATCTGGCAAATACAGGAGCACGTAAATCTAGAGGAGATCCACTGAATTGATGAGTTGCAATACTTGGATTATTTATCATCGGTTTGTTTGCATTTTTGGAGCTATGGAAAACTATACAGGTGGGATAATTCAGCACCTTACGGTGCATATTCGCGACAAGAATCTTGCCAGTAGGTTATCTCTGTGCAAAACTCCCAGTCTCATCTACTTTCCGAATAGATTTCTCATTCATGTCAAGAAATGATTGAAATTCAGGAAGTAGATTTCTCAAGGATGTTAAAGGCTATTTCAAAAAAATCTGTGAATGTTCTGAGCTATGTTCCTTCCTAATTGATAAAGTCGGCAATAGATCAATACGGTTCAGTTAAGGTGTTGATCCCCCCAACCCCCCTTTTTTAGGGGGGCTTTTTCCCCCTTTTTTAAGGGGGG
>CAZZYE010000034.1:0-2492 GCA_964658145.1 uncultured Stigonema sp. | reverse complement strand
AAAAAAGGGGGGTTAGGGGGTATCTTTAGTTTGTAAATACTACTAACTGAACTGTATTGGGCACTAGATTCATTACATTATCAACTTGTTCAATGCTTAAACGTAAACCGTAAAAACACGCAAACAAACAATCTTCACAAATATAGCGATGCTATAGCGGTTCTCTTATTGGTAAGGTACATATCTTGTGGGGCGGGCAAGGATGCCTGCACGAGACATGGACGGGCAAGGATGCCCATCGCACAAGAGAAAGGCTGTACCTCGTTGAAACGAAAAGCGCTATAAATAGTTCGTGAACGTATAAGAAACCGGGTTTCTTGCACTTTTAATTTTCATCTCACTCTCCCCCCATTTAGTTGCATGTGATATTTACATTTCGCAAAACTGCATAGCCACAGGAATTTACCAGCACCAGGCGCGTTACTTTACTATTGGGGACAGTGACGGTGTAGTCTGTACTTGGGGTTTTGCGGATAGCGATGTTTACAAGTCTGAATGCGAGAGAAGAGACATAGCCTCATGACCCAAGAATCATCATCAAACAATCTTAGGCGATCGCGTTATTGAGGACTGTTCTTGTGAGCGACTCTGGGCAGTAGTTAACCAATCGTACCACGTTCAATCTTTTGAGCATTCTCAATTTGTTGAACCCACTTACAACAAGTAATAAAAAGTAGGTTTTATGGACATAATTGTCCCTGTTTTCTCACCAAAATTAGTATTCTCATAGTCTTGACTTTTTGCAGACTATTGATATTGGTGGCTACGAATTTGCCTTGACACCAACAATGATGACATCCTCACTGATACCAACAGCAACGACCTTATTTGGGGTCTAAATGAGCAACGGATGACATAACGGATGTAACGGATGATTTAACTGTGGGACGACGAGCATAGCGCATCCGCTACATCTCCTACATTCACCGTTGCCTGATTTAACTGTGGGACGACGAGCATAGCACATCCGCTACATCTCCTACATTCACCGTTGCCTGATTTAATCAGAAAATCATTACATATGCAACGCCTTAAAAATACTTAATATTCTTGCAAATACCTGATATTTCTACTTTCAGCAATACCCGATAAAATTAGTCGGGTATGATTGACTAGTATTTTTCCTCGTGATAGCATCAGTCCACAGCAAAGAGAGATTCAGGGAAAGCTAGTTTATGACTCAGGCGACAACCACCCACATTCAAGCAACCACTGCCACCTTTACAGCCTTAAAGTGTAAGGAATGTGGCACTGAATATGAACTGAAAGCAACTCACGTTTGTGAGTTATGCTTTGGACCGTTGGAAGTCAAGTATGACTACAGCGCCCTAAGTCGCACGGTTACTCGTGAAACTATTCAAGCGGGACCGAATTCGATTTGGCGCTACCGTCCATTTTTACCAGTCGCCACCGACAATGTTATAGATGTGGGAACTGGTATGACTCCCTTGGTTCGTTCTCACCGCTTGGCACGTCGCCTCGGTTTAAACAAGCTGTACATTAAGAATGATGCTGTCAACATGCCCACCCTCAGCTTCAAGGATCGGGTGGTGTCAGTCGCCCTCTCGCGGGCGCGAGAGTTAGGTTTCTCCACTGTTTCCTGTGCCAGCACTGGTAACTTGGCAAATTCCACTGCGGCTATAGCGGCATACGCCGGTTTAGAGTGCTATGTGTTCATCCCCGCCGACCTGGAAGCAGGTAAAATTCTCGGTAGCTTGATCTACAGTCCTACCCTTATGGCTGTGAAAGGTAACTACGATCAAGTCAACCGCCTCTGTTGTGAAGTCGCCAATACACACGGATGGGGTTTTGTCAATATCAATTTGCGTCCCTATTACTCTGAAGGTTCCAAGACCCTAGCATTTGAAGTTGCAGAACAACTCGGTTGGCAACTACCCGACCATATCGTCGCACCTCTGGCATCAGGTTCGCTGTTCACAAAAATCTACAAAGGCTTCAACGAATTCGTGGAAGTAGGTCTAGTGTCCGGCAAAAATGTCCGGTTCAGCGGCGCCCAAGCTGAAGGTTGTTCACCCATCGCCGAAGCCTACAAACAAGGACGCGATTTTATCAAGCCAGTGAAGCCGAATACTATTGCCAAGTCGCTGGCGATCGGTAACCCAGCCGATGGTGTTTACGCTATGGAAATAGCCAAGAAAACTAACGGCAATATAGAATCAGTAACTGACATTGAAATTATTGAAGGCATCAAGCTGCTAGCAGAAACTGAAGGCATCTTTACTGAAACAGCAGGTGGTACAACCGTTGCTGTGCTGAAAAAATTGGTAGAAGCTGGCAAGATTGACCCAGATGAAACCACTGTCGTATACATCACCGGCAACGGTTTGAAAACCCAAGAAGCCGTACAAGGCTATATTGGTGAACCTTTGACAATCGAGGCAAAACTCGATAGCTTTGAACGAGCGCTAGAACGTTCCCAGACACTTGATCGTCTAGAATGGCAGCAAGTCCTCGTTTAGTTAGTTGTTAGT
>CAZZYE010000033.1:0-19537 GCA_964658145.1 uncultured Stigonema sp. | reverse complement strand
TTACGAATTACGAATTATTCAGTTAATTGCATTGGAAAAGAAAGACCGCACGGCGATCGCAATTCAGTTGAAACAACTATTTAACTAACCCAGATATACCAAGGTTTCTGGGTACTTTAGATGAATTGAAGACGTTGTCATCTCAGCAAAAGCAAAAAGCAGAAGACAGTTAAAGAAACCGTTAGTGATGAACAGCTAGCCCAGCTTTTTAGGATACGGTTTGGTCTGGCTATAACTTGCAGAACGGTGAGAAAATACGCAGAATTGCGGGGATAAACTCATCTCATCGCCGTAGGCTAGTTGATTAATCTAGTCTGATGGTACTGATGCATTTCTGGTGACTTTAAAACTACGCTGCCTTTAACCTGAGGTTGGGTAGACAAAGTTATTAATAATGTAGCAACGAAGAAGCTGGCGATCGCCGGAAGAATTTCAATAGCCCTATTCATATCTTTAACCTCGAAATAACTAGTCATCTTTGTACTACAAGGCTGATGAAGGGTATTTCGCATTTCATTAGTTATCATGACAACCTCTCACAAATCAATTGATTCCATGTATTAAGACCTCCCTGACTGTAAAAGGGTTCAAAATGAGTGCTAAATTTCCTGAAAATGCAAAATCATCTGAAATTGTTAGACTCACCCACATGATGATTTGACTGAGGTGGTGTGACCCCCCAACGCTTCTATAAATCTGTCTAATGCTTTCAAGATCCGCTATGATTGATTCGCTACCATGAGCTTTACACAACTGGGAGAGGAGGCGATCGCCTATCTGGTTCTCCGAAGCGCGTACAGATGAGTAACGATTGAACCTTTTTCAGACCAATGAGGTCTTAAATACAGTCTGATTTACCAGGCAAAGTCATGAACCTTGGTAAGCGAGCAAACCTTACGAATGAATTCGTGGGCTTGCTACTTCTAGTACATGACCAGTTTGAATCCAGCAATGAACCACGGTCAGCAGATCTAATTCTCTAATATTAATACTGATACCGAGCTGCGCTCTGGTGACTTTTTGCCAACAATTTTTTCTAGATTGATGGCGATTTTCAAGTCTCGCAACTTGGTATGACTTCATCAAACAACACCCTGAGTTGAACATCAATAAATTCCCAAATTTACATTTAGCAGCAAAAATGGATAAGCGTCTTACACGAAATATTGGTTCCTTCGGCATCCTCACCGCACTACTGACGATGTCAATCGGTCACAGTATAGCGAGGGCAGATATTCCTGGCAACCACCCAGCTTATCTCCACGCACGTAGCGACCTCCGCAAAGCGGATCGGCTGCTCAACGCACGCGACGAACGTAACGTTATCCGAGACATGCAAGCGGCGGATTATGAGATTGATGCAGCAATCAAGGAGATTGATCGTGCAGCGATTTTGGATCGCAAGGACATCGATGATAACCCGCAAGTTGACGTGTCGCTAAATCGCGCTGGCAGACTGCATCAAGTGCTGAGACTCTTGGATAGCGCACACCAAGACCTATCCCAAACGGAGAATAACCGCTATGCACAAGGGTGGCGACGCAGAGCAGAATACCACGTTGACAAAGCAACTTACTTTACGAAGAAGGCGATCAACGATGATGCCAGAGATGATCGGCATCGGCGTTATTAAACGAGAAACCTAACCTCTAGTTTCAAGCGCTCGATTTAGGTTATATGCCGCACTGATCAACGCCAGATGCGTTAAAGCCAGGGGAAAATTCCCTAACGCCTTGCCACTAATATCTGTTTCCTCGCCATAAAGCCCTAGATGGTTGGCATGACCTAGCATTTCTTCAAACATCATTCGGGCTTCATCAAGTCGGGCGCTATCTACTTTTCCGGCACGGGCTAGTGCTTCAACCAACCAAAACGTGCAAATATTGAAGGTTCCCTCTTCTCCGGTCAAACCATCGGGAGCTTCTTCCACATTGTATCGGTACACCAGGCTATTGAAGACCAGCCCTCCTTGGTCCGGAGATTGATTGATGGCATCGATAGTCTTCAGCATTCGGGGATCTGTAGGGGAGAGGAAGAATACCAGAGGCATCATGAGATTGGAAGCATCCAGGGAGGCACTACCGTAATATTGCACAAAAGCCTGACGTGAAGGATTCCATCCCTGAGCCATGATCTCCTCATAGATTTGGTCTCTAACCAGAAACCACCGCTCCCGATCTGCTGGAAATGAGCGCTTGTCAGCTAGACGCAAGCCGCGATCCACTGCTACCCAGCACATGAGTTTCGAGTATACGAAGGGTTGATCTTTGTCACGCACTTCCCATATACCTTGGTCTTGCTGCTGCCAGTTGTCACAAACCCAGTTGATCAACTCACGCAGTTGGGTCCACATATCATACGAGATTGGTGCTCCATATTTGTTGTAGAGATACACCGAGTCCATCAACTCGCCACAAATGTCCAGTTGTAACTGCTCGTAGGCAGCATTGCCGATGCGGACAGGACTCGAACCTTTGTAACCCTCAAGATGGTCTAAGATTTCCTCCTTCAGGTCGTGACGTCCGTCAATCCCATACATAGTTTGCAGAGAACCGTCCGGGTTTCGCTCGTGACAACGGCAATCTATCCAATTCATAAACTTGGCCGCCTCGTCAGTGAAACCAAGCTTCAGTAGAGCATAAACCGTGAAAGCTGCATCTCGTATCCAAGTGTAGCGGTAGTCCCAGTTGCGTTGACCGCCAACCTTCTCGGGTAAGCTACAGGTTGGCGATGCAATGATTGCCCCAGTTGGCTCGTAGGTCAGCAGTTTCAACACCAACGCCGATCTGTTGACTATCTCGCGCCATCGACCTTTGTAAGTGCATTGCCCAAGCCAGCGACGCCAGTACTCAACAGTACGCTTGAACAAATCATCCGCTTGTGACTGAGTGAGGGGAAGTCCGCAGCCACTTTCAGGAGCAGTTTCCCGGATCGCAAACGCCGCTGTCTCTCCGGAGTTAAGGGTAAACTTGGCTTCAACCCCACTGTCTGATTGCTGTAATGGAATATCTGTAGAGAGTTCAAGGCTGAGGGTTTTCGAGTGAAAGACTGCCCCAAAAGAACTGATCGTTGTTTGGTGTTCATCTCGGGCGTAGTTAAAAGCCGGACGGCATTCCAGACTGAAATCCATGCAGCCACGGATCACCCTCACACGCCTGATTAACCACTGATAGCCAAGGTCTTGCGCTTTCATGGCTACAGGCATAAAATCAGTGATTTCACCGACACCTTCTGGTGTCAGAAAGCGGGTTACCAGGACATTGGTTTCAGGCCAGTACAACTGCTTGTGAGTCACCTCGTTTGTCATGGGTGAAATCTTGAAATGTCCGCCCTTGTCAGCATCAAGTAACGCCGCAAAGACGCTGGGCGAGTCATGACTCGGAAAACAAAACCAGTCGATCGCCCCGTTCAGCCCCACCAAAGCAGTTGTATACATGTTTCCAATGATACCATGTTTGTGAATCGACTGATATCCCATGACTTCACTCCTTGGTTACACTTGCAGATCAAGACTTTAGAATCTCAGTCTCCCCTGCGTTATCAACTGAAAACCACCTGCCAAGGCAGCAAAGGCAATAAAAAAGCTCCACAAGCTGGTTGGCTTTAAAATAATACCACCACTTAGAAAGACTAGGACAGCACCAACACCAAGTAAAATCCAGCCTAAATTGCCGGTTTCTCTGGAGAAAAATAGTATACTTATGATCCCACCCATAATTGCGATTGCTGAAGCGCCAGCCGGGATGTCACGCCAGAAGTAGGGAGAGTAGTGAGTGGTAAATATGATGTTTTGACCCAGAAAGTAGATACCAAGGATAAGTAGCGAAATGCCTAAAAATCTGCTCATATTTTTTTCATTTTTTAGGTATTTATAGTCATCACAAACATACATCCCCAACTAGCAATACGGTTCGGTTAGACATGTTCACCCCTCAAAGATCCCCCCAACCCCCCTTTTTAAGGGGGGCTAGGGGGGATCAAAGCCTTAACTAAAAGGTATTGCGCTATAGGAGGATTGTTGCATTACTGGCGTTGTCAAGAGTGCTTTGAAAGTTATTAATAGTACACTCTAAGCATGGCACTATAATCTGTCATTTGTCCACATGGTATTATCAAATTAATACTTTATATATGATCCAAATAACTTTCTCTTAGAAAATTAAATGAAAACATTTAGTAATAATACGGTAGACAAATCATAAAAATTTTACACTAAGCAAATCCACCAATAAGCGAGGATGAGAGTCACAGCAGTTAGCGGTAAACCAAAACGTAAATGTTCCCAAAAAGACAACTGATAGCCAAGTTTGGCGACAGCTTCAGCAACAATTAAATTAGCAACTGAACCTAATAAAGTCAGATTACCAGCCAAGGTAGACCCTGCTGCTAATAGTAACCAGGTTTTGGTATCTGGATGAGGAATTAAATTTTGTAGTAGTAACACTGCCGGGACATTGGAAACTAAATTTGAGAGGACAGCAGTTACTCCTAATATGCTTAAAGGAGTATGAACTAAACCGCTAAATAAATTCAATACTCCTAATTTTTCTACTCCAGCCGTGACAATAAACAGTCCAGAAAACATCACCAGTAAATCCCAGTCCACCTTATTTAAGACTCGTTGTGGTTTGATTCTACGAGTAATGAATAATAAACCAGCTGCTACTAATGTTGCTTGGGCTGGGGGTATGCCAATTAAGAATGCAATCAGCAATCCTCCGGTTATCAAGAGGCTCTTAGTCAGTAGCGGTTTTAATACACGATAGCGCAAAGGTTCTCCACTTAGACAAGATTTAGTAGAGCGGATGTCAGGGTACAGCCACCACAGTAACCCGATCTGAATAAACAAACTTACTAGTGCAATAGGAGTTAAAGCTTTGGCAAAGTCAAGATAGCTGATGCCAGAAAAGGAACCAATGAGGATATTTTGGGGATTACCACTTAATGTCGCCACTGAACCAAGATTGCTCGCTCCCGCTAAAGCAAGTAAATAAGGAATAGGATTGAGGTTCAAGGCTTGGGTTAAGCCTAGAGTCAAGGGAGTAAGAATGAGGGCAATGGTATCATTGAGAAAAAAGGCTGAGAGAATCCCACTACCGAAAGTTAAAACAATCACCAACCCAAAAGGACTGCGGATATAGTGCATGACTTGATCGAGCACTAGTTGGAAAAAACCAGAGTAAGCTAGGTTGGCGCTGATCACCATCATGCTGAATAGGAAAATCAGCGTTTTATAATCGATCGCTCCCCATGCTTCTTTAAGGTCTAAAACCCCCAATGCCATCAGCAATGATGCACCAACGAGAGCAATACTGGCTCGATTCATCCGCAAACCAGGTATATACCCTAAACCCAAACCTATATAAGTCAGCCCAATGATAATGTATCTGAGAATAATCATTTTTGGTTGTTGGTTGTTGATTGGGGAATTGTTGATTGTTCTATTAACCATTAACAATCAACCATTAACCACTATTTGCTGGTTTCAGGCACGAAAAACCAGAAAACTGCTAAAGCCACAGCAGCGATCGCAGCAAGCATCAGAAAACCAACATTGTACCCAGCCTTTTGTACCACAAACCCAGCTAGCAAATTACTCAAACCAGCACCAATTCCAATAGAGGTGGCTAGCATTCCTTGGGCGAGATTAAAGCGACCGCTACCTTTAGTTAAATCAGCAACCATCAGCACCGAGAGGACTCCGAAAATACCGCCGGCAATTCCATCCAGGATTTGCACGGAAACTAGAAAAAAGGGATTTTGTGAAAGCGTGTAAAGCACCCCGCGAATGGGTAACACACCAAAGCCTAATAGGAAGACACGTTTTCGCCCACCCTCTGCCAACCGACCAGCAAAGTTTGCCGAAGGTATCATGACCAACTGAGCTACGATGATACAGGCAGACATATAAACTGTGCTGTCTAATCCTTTTCCCTTTCCGCCCTGAGCAAGCATTTGACCGACCAACGGTAACATGGCGGCGTTGGCAAAGTGAAAAAGAATTACTGCACTAGCAAACATAAGTATCCGGCGATCTTTCAATAGCTTCAATATGCCTTCATTCTTATTTTTGTTTTCTTTTTTACCGTTACCTTGATTCTCCTCTTCACTCTCCTCTCCATCACCTCCATCACCACGCGCCAGATCGTGGTCAATCTCCTTCTCACGAATCCGCAATACCGCAAAAGCGCTGGCGGCTGCCATCAGCCCGACTAGGAAAAAGATACTTTTACGGTTAATAAATTGACCCGCGCCACCTGCCAGAACAGCAGCAAGTAAATTGCCTGAATGATTGAAAGTTTCATTGCGACCGACTCGCTGATCTAATTTGCTATGTCCCACAAGCCCCAGCGTAATCGCGGCAATAGCAGGCGGGAAGACTGCTGCACCAATACCAATCAAAATCTGAGAGCCGATGACCACTGGAAAAGTTGGAAACAAGGCTATACAGAAACAACCGACGGTGACCAACGCAGCAGCCACCACAATCAACATCCGTTTTTGACGTAATTGGTCAATCAAAGCACCAGCTGGTGTTTGTGCAATAACTGTAGCGATTGAGGAAGCGGCTGTAGCCATCCCAATCTGGGCTGGGTCCCAATGTTCAGAGGCTTTTAAGTAGATGTTCAAATATGGGCCAACACCATCTCGTACGTCTGCTAGAAATAAGTTTAAGAAATCTAGTGAGTGCAAACTCTTTTCGCTTGGTTGTCGCTTTTCTTGCATGGGTTTTGCTGATGATGTTTGCGTTGCTTTTTGGGAAATGAGAAAGCGCTTATACCATTTCACAAAATAAATGTAAATAAGCATATATATCTAAGGGTGCAAAACCTTGCACCCTTAGATATGCAGATGCGCGATCTACGAATTGGTGTAGGCAATAAAAGAGCAGGCTTTGTGCGATCGCCTTATATCATATCCGGTTAATTACCGATAATGTATGAACGTCAGGTGCAACGTCTCTACATGGGTTGACAGGTTTTTATTGTGGTTGATTTGCCGGACATCATATTACTCTCTACTGAGATCGACTCTTACCTTAGCGGAGGTGCCGGGCGGGGCTGACGGCGCATTTGGGGGTGGAGATGATGGGGTCCCTTGTGCCGAGGGGGGCGGGTTACCTGGTGACCGGGTGGCGGCGCATCTAGAGGTGGTACTGGTCTTTGATCGGGGTAGGGCTGTGCTAAGACTGGGAGACTGATTAGGGAACTTAAACTAGCAACTCCAACAAAGATAGCCAGTTTTTTGAACAAATTTGTGTGATTTCGTGGGTTCATGGAAATTTTTGCCTTGATGACTTCAGTCAAGGTTATGTTGTGCAAAAACTATGCCAAACAAATTTACGTGAGTATGGAAGCGCCGAAAAGCCTTGATGGGTTCGTAGTTGCGCTGTCTTCGCGCTCATCGCAAATACATCTGCACTCAGGAGGAGAAATACGTCTGGTACTTTGACTTAACTATAGCGATCCAGGAAATTCTAGAAGGCATCTACTCACGGGCTATTATTAAGATTCCAAACTTTTTTTAAACTAAAGATAAGAAGAAGGAAGGACTGGGGATTCAGAACGGACGCTTGGTATGTTAAGATATTTCTCGATTCTGAAAGCTGTGTTTGATAGGTGGATTTAACAAATATGGAAGCAGCACTGTTATTAGCAAAACTCCCTGAAGCTTACCAAATCTTCGATCCTCTGGTAGACGTTCTGCCACTCATCCCCGTGTTCTTCTTGCTGCTGGCTTTTGTTTGGCAAGCAGCCGTGGGTTTCAGGTAAGACCGTGTAACGCACTAGCCTGCGTCGCACCCGATGAGAGGCTGAAGAAGCAAATAAATTATGGGGCTTAAAATCGATTAACAAGATTGCGGATTTTGGACGAACTCAATCCAAAATCCACAATCTAAAATCTATTTTCGGGTGTGAAATTTTAACGAGCATTTACACTTTCTCAAAACCTGTCAATAACTATCAATAATTTTTAATAAATAAGTCTTATAACTCAACTGCACTATCCCTTCGGTAACTGGATAAGTTTTCATGTAAATTTTTACTTGATAATTCTTAATATTTTGCAATAAATGAATATAATGAGTAGGGTAGTCTATGATGCCCAGTTAAAATTCAGCCTTCATAGTTAGGTAAATAACGAACGAGGTGTCAGCTATGGGCAACATTAAATTTATCAAAGAAGACCAAGAAGTCGTGGCGGCGAATGGTGCGAATCTCCGGCTAAAAGCCATGGAAAACCGCATGGACATATATAAATTGATGGGTAAGATGATGAATTGCGGGGGCAACGGTCAGTGTGGCTTTTGTATTGTGGAGGTAGTGGAAGGAATGGAAAATCTTTCGCCCCGTACCGATGTAGAAAACCGACTCTTGAAAAAAAAGCCGGAAAATTACCGCCTCGCATGTCAAACCTTAGTCAATGGTCCGGTTAGCGTAGTAACAAAGCCTTAACAATGTCGTGATGAGAATGCAGATTGACAGTGATGATGGTATGCTAAAATTGTTGACCGGAAATCAAAGAGAGGCTTTCTTGCCATGCAAGTTAATGAACTAGGGTTCATAGCGAGCATTCTGTTCGTACTCGTTCCCTCTGTTTTTTTAATCATTCTGTACATCCAAACTGGTAGCCGCGAAGGTTAAAAAGATACTTAATGCTTTTTCTTTAAGACAAAAAACCCCGACACCATTGGTGTCGGGGATTTCTGTTGATCAACTGCTGAATCCAATTTGAACTCAAGCGACTGTCCGCGCTAATAATACTGGGCAAGTAGCATTGACTCTAACATAGTCAGACAAAGAAGCGCCTAAAAGTCGGTCTATATCAACTAAACTCTTGGCAATTGAGGGACGGCGCTCCGGAGAACCAAGCAATAATAGGTCTACGTTACACTCTTGTGCTAAGCGACAAATTTCTTCAGATGGTTTACCACTGCTGGTAACACAACGAACTTGGACACCGCGTTTTTTAGCTTCTAGTAATGCTGCTGCTAAAACAGGATTTTGTTCTGGACTGATTTCAGATGGTTTACCGGGTAAATCTGTATTAACATTAGCCAGAATTAACTCACCTTCCTTAATATCTTGAAGGAGGAACAAAGCTAATTTCAGGCAGTGTTTTGCTGTATCAGAATTGTCCAGCGCCACCATAATACGGTTAATTTTTTTAATATAAATGTCATCTTTCACCAGTAACATGGGGCGAGAAGACAATTGAAAAACGTACTGACTGACTGAGTTCGATAAAATCGATTGCAGCCGCTTCAAACCGCGTGAACCCATAATAATCAAGTCAGCTTCGATTTCGTCAGCTACTTGACAAACTACATATTTAGGGTCACCTTGCCGCAAAATTGAAGAAACTTTGCTAGGGTCTAAGTTCAAATACTGAATAGCATTAGCCAGAATCTTGCCACCTTCTTCCCACTTATCTGTCATAGCTACAGCTGAAGTTTGCTCAGGAACAACGTGCAAAACCGTAACTTTTGCCCGTTGGATTGATGGTATTTCCGCCAAAGTTTTGAGCATCTCTTCCGCATGCCCCAATCCAGAGACAGCCAGCAAAATTTTTTCTATCATCTTATGTCTTTATCCTCCGGTTGTTTTGGTCATTGGTCATTGGTCATGAAACCAATGACTAATGACAAAGAACAAATCACAGTTAAGTTTATTTACACCCAGTTAATTAAACTTTCAACTAGGCTTTCATAATTTAAGCTTACTTCCAATTTTGTCTAATTAACTTAACGAATGACGATTAAATTCATCAGCTTTAATCTATGTTAAATTTTCTTAACTAAAAGTAAGTAAAGTATTACAAAATGCTTCTTGCAAAAGTCATGAGTCTTAGTGTTCTTCTTTGCGACGGGCAGTCGCCGTGAGTTGCGCTCAACACTCGTGTCGGCGCGCTGCCCTCGTCTTTGCGTGAGACAAAAAATTATTTATGCAAGCGGTCTAAAGAATTAAAGGTCACCGTACCACATAACCTTAAGAACTGCTACAATCTCAAAACAAGTTTTCAGGCAAATTAACGAACTTGCCTTGTGCTTCTACTTTGCCTTTTTTAAGAACGATGATTTGGTCAGCGCGGCGCAAGACCCAAGGACGGTGAGAAACAACAAGGCACGTTGGCGTCCAATCCGTTGAGCTTCTTGCCGCAAATATACGTGACCATAATACTTGTTCAGTCTCCACATCAAGGGCACTGGAGAGGTCATCAAACACTAGCAATTCGCTCTTGCGCACAAACATACGGGTTGCCGCCGCACGCTGCAATTGCCCACCCGAAAGTCGTACACCTCTTGGTCCTATGACTGTATCAAGCCCCTCCGACATAGCTGCCACATCCTGTTCAAACACTGCCAGTTCGATCGCTCTTGCTAAGTCAATCTCATGCTGATCCAGACCCAGCAGAATATTCTCTAGGAGCGAATAGCTAAAAAGTTGCGGGATTTGCGGAGTATAAGCGCTACGGTTCGGGACGAAGAAGTTGGCAGGATTATCGACCTTGCAACCATTCCAGTAAATTGCCCCCGCTTGCATCGGCAACAACCCCAACAACACACGCAGCAGTGTAGTCTTACCAGAACCGATGCGACCTGCGATCGCTGTAAAACTGCCTCGCTCAATTTTCAAGTTTACGCCACTGATTCCCCGGTTAGAACCAGGATAATGATAGGTCAAATTAGAAACCGTTAGCTCGTGCAGGCGATCGCTCTGAACCCAACGCGGTTGCTTTAAAAGCGGCAATTCTGGTTTATGACCACGTAAGTCATTCAGGTAAAGATGATTATGCGCCACCAAAGTCTGAGCAGGTGCACCACAAAGCAACGCCTCCATCCGCTCAAAGGAGACTTCGGTCTGCTTAGATATCGCTAGAAAAACCCCAAAGAAGTTCAAAAAGGAAGTCACAAAAGATAGATTGTAGACAAACAAGGCAAAATCACCCACCGTCAGCTTGCCTGCACCTGCTTGCATCGACTGCGAAGCTAGGATCAAAATCAAACCTGTCCCGATACTCACCATGTTCCCAAAGGCAGAACTTAGGACTGAGGTGAGCAATTGATCCTTTAGCATCGTTTGGCGGCGTTGCTCATTAACAAAGCGGAAATGGTCAAGCACCTCTTTTTCTGCCCCTGCGACTTTAATTGCTAAAACAGAGTTAAAAATTTCGCCGACTATGCCTGTAACTTCTTCGGTGGCTTGACGGCTAGCCCGCCGATACTTTTTGATTCTACTTTGTGCTAGCTGGACAATCGCTACCATGATAACCAAGGGGAGGAACACAAACAGTGTCATCTGTACATTAATTCGGAGTAGAATCACAAGCGAACCAATAGCGAACAACCCCGCGCCGAGGTTTTCTGACACAAAGGCAACATTGTGTTCTACCTGCTGGGCATCATCACGGAAGTAGCTAATGACCTCACCCGGCGATGCGGTTTGCGAATCTGAGCCTGATGCCGACATCTGGGCAACAGGACGGTAAAGCAAGCCCTCTAAAAGATTGCGCCGTAGCAATGAACTCATGGTGAAACGGTGCTGAGTTTTGGTAAAGCGACCCGCAAATAAAACCACAATCTGCCCCAAGGCTAAAGCCAGCAATAATGCAATTAAGCTCCAAGAGGACAAGCCAAGTTGGGACTTACCTGTTAGGGTATTGAAAAATTCACGGATAACTAAGCCTGGTACTGCAGGCAAGCCCATAATCAAGATCCAGAAAAAGCTGTCAATCAAGTAAAGTTTCGGGTTGTAGCACATCATGCGCCACAATAATTTCCACCCGGATACCTTCATGTCGCTATCTCCCTACTCGTAATTGATAATTCTAGGACTTACGCACTTTACAAATTAAGCATGATGTGTATAAGGAAATTACGTCATTTCAGACAGAAAAGCGATCGCGTTGGTGCAGCAGCCCATTTGGGCTATCTCCCTCAAACAGAACCTGTGCCACATTGTCAGGGCGCGGAAACCGCGCCCCTACGTCTTGCGGGAAAAATCCTTTTCTGTCAATGCGATCGTCGTAAATTCGTAGTTCGTAATTACTTTATGCATGAATACAGGGGCTTGGGATCAGGATCTGACGAATTACTAATTATTCCGTCAAACTAGTCTTTAATAAAGAGGCAAAACGGGAATTGGGATCGTTGGCTAAGTTTTCGCGATCGCCGTATTCGACGATTTGACCCTTTTCTAAAATCAAGATTTGATCTGCCCGTTGTACTGTCTTCAAGCGGTGAGCAATAATTATTCCAGTACGCCCATGCAACAGCCTGTCTACTGCACGCTCGATCAGCTTCTCAGTTGTGGGGTCGAGACGGGAAGATGCTTCGTCAAGAATGACCAAGCCGGGATTTTTAAGAAAAACCCGGACAAACGCCAGCAATTGCGCCTCGCCTGCAGAGACTCCACCACTATCAGAACCCAATTGTGTGTTTAACCCGTTGGGCAATAACCGTAACCATTCAGATATTCCCAGCATCTCCAGTGTGTCTTGGAGTTGTTCGTCGCTGATCTGTCGGTTGAAAAAGGTTAAGTTATTGCGAATCGTGGTTTGAAACAGTTGTACGTCCTGGGTTACTAGTGCCACTCTCGAAGGTAAATCACTCAATTTGGTCGAGTCAGTAGTGACACCGCCCAAGCGGACTGAACCTGATTGCGGATCGTATAGCCGTAGCAACAGCCGCGCTAGAGTTGTCTTCCCGCTACCTGTGCGCCCCAGCAACCCAAGTATCTGACCAGGTGGCAGATAGAAGGAGATATTTTGGAGTACAGGGAGTGGGGAATGGGGAGATGAGGAAGAATAACTAATCCCCAATCCCCAATCCCTCGCTCTATTGACGCATCCCGCCGAGCTCGCCCCCCACTCCCCCACTCCCGTACAGACGTTCCGCCGGAACGTCTCTTCCCCATGCCCCACTCCCCATTCCATAGCTAAATGAGACATTCTCAAACGTCACAGATAGGGCGCCTAATGGAAGCTGCTGATCTCCACCAGAACTCAGTTGAGATTGGACTTGGAATAATTCTTTGATGCGGTAAATACTCGCCTCTGCTTGCTGTAGATCCTGTAACTGGGCTTTAATTTGTTCAATTGGTTGGGCTAAAAGATTGCTGTAATAAAAAATGAGATACACCGTACCGATGGTAATCGCTTTTTGGCTCCATAAATAACTGCCAATAGCTAAGGCGATCGCGTTACCAGCACTAAACAGACCGATTGTTGTTCCCCAAACAATTGTCTCAGCAAAGCGTGCCTGATGGTAAATGGGTAGCCAGCGTTGCAGGATGAGGTAGAAGCGACGCATAACATAGCTGATTGCTCCAAGCGCTCTAATGTCTTCAATCCCAGCTACTTGCTCACCCAAAAAGCCGAAAAACTCAGCACTGACTTGGCGATACGCTGCCCAATAAGGGACAGCAGAAGAATGAAGATTAAGCAAAATCAGCAGTGCGGTTATGGTAAAAAATGTTAAGCTCAAACCGGCTCGCCAATCCTCGTGGTAGAGAATTACCAGTACGCCCGCAAGCAGAATTACACTGCCCAAAACCTGGATTGTAAATTGGGAGAAAAACCTAGACAGAGTGTTCACATCCCCGTCCACCCGCTCAATTAACTCACCAGGGGTACGCGATTTGTGGAAGAACAGGTCTAACCTTAGACAGTGTGCCACCAAATCAGCCCGAAGTGCATTCGTGGCTGTCCAAGCGACGTTTTCACCTAAGTAAGTAGCGGCAACTGCTAGGACTTGAGTCACCATTGCTACACCGACAAACAGTCCGGCTGCAGTGAATAAGGCAGTCTTTGAACCACCAGCAACGGCTGTATCAATAAAGTAGCGGAGAATTTGTGGGTTAAGGAGTTGCAAGCCAATGTCGCCAAGGAGGGTAATGGCAAGCTTCGCGATCTGGCAAAGTTGGGGCTTGAGATAGTCAACAAGTAAATTCCAGTATTGTTTTAAAGGAATTTTCATAACTTAAAGTTACGTGTGATTAAATCATCAAAAGAATTTGAGGGGATACGGTAGAAACAGATCTATAACGTTACTCTCATTTTGCTAATACAACCTTTACATCGCGATCGTACTTTCATAGCTTTCGCTTAACCTAATACCTGTAGATTGTGTCTAGTAACAGTTCACAATCTGAGCAAGCTTCCTCAAATGAACCCTAATAAATCTTTTGCCACTACACGACCCACACGTCAAGCTTCTCGTAAGCCGATGGTGAACATACTGAGCCTGCTGGCGCTTCTTCCAGCTGCCTTTGCGATCGGAAGCTTCTTCAGTGTACAGGCAGCGGTAGCCCAAAGCATCAATCACGTCTTTGTCATAGACATGGAGAACCACAACTTCACGCAACCAAGCAGCGACACGAAAGCGCCTCCGCAAATCTTTGGCAATCCCGCTGCCCCGTATATAAACAGCCTCATTACCCCTGGAAATCCGAACGCCGCTCAGGTGTCCTACGCCAGCGCTTACCATAACGTTCTGGCTACACCGTCGGGCGATAACCCGAGCATCCACCCGTCCGAACCCAACTACATTTGGCAGGAAGCTGGTGACAACTTCGGCGTGTTGAACGACAATGATCCTTACCAAGATCCGGGCGGCACTAACCAAGACGCCGTGAACCTCAGTGGGCTACTCCAGAACGCTGGCATATCCTGGAAGTCGTACCAGGAGGACATCGACCTTACCAGCGATAAGAGCGAAGTTCTCCCACAAGACCAGTGGACTGTTCCGCTCCAAAGATTCAGTGGCACATTGGACACCTACACCAACCCTTACAACGGCAGCCACCAGTATGACTTCGCGACTAAACACAACGGGACACTCTTTTTCACCGATACAAACGGCGGCAACGATCCGACCCCAAGCAACCGTCAGGTTTCCCACTACGCGCCGCTACAACAGTTGCAAAAGGATCTTGACAATAACACCGTAGCCCGGTACAACTACATTACCCCCGACCAGTTCAACGATATGCACACCGCGTTGACTGACGGCTTTACCTATAATGGAGTTCATTACACCAGCGATTCGGCCGCAATTGCGCAGGGGGACAACTTCCTTTCCATCATCATTCCGCAGATCATGGCATCCAAAGCCTACAAGGATAACGGTGCGATCGTTATTTGGTACGACGAGAGTGAAGGCACGAACCAAAACGACTTCAGCCACACCCTGCCCGAGATCGTGATCTCACCACTGGCTAAAGGCAACGCTTATAATAGCACCTTGAATTACACCCACTCGTCTGACTTGAAGAGTATGCAGGAACTCTTCGGTGTGTCCGCTCCGGGGGGTGGATTATTGGGTGATGCAAACGCCCCAGGCACCAATGACCTCTCAGATCTGTTTAAGCTCGGTGCCCTTGACAGCAGCCACAAGTACGTCTACAAGTACTCCTATAATCGCTAAAAGCTCTCGTAAGTTCAAAATGGTTCCACCCGGAGGAGCCAATACGATTGTATAAATAACGCGGTATGGTGACTGAGTCCCCATACCGCTTCGTTGACAGAGGGAAGATATTAGTCGAGTGACTTGCCTGCTTTACTTAGCATTTTACCCAATCTTTGAATTGGACCCTTAAGTCCCCTACCGGCTTCTTTTGCAGACTCTTGAGTTTGTTCGCCAATCCGGGTTAGCAATTCACCTATATCAGCACCTTTAGCATTGCTACGTTTAAGGATCTGCTTGAGTTCTTTAAGTCCGTTGGAAATTTCTTTGATACTCTCGTCTTCAGATTTATGTAGCAAAGTGTACCATTCGTCAATTGCACTGAGAGCTACAGAGGTATCAATTTTTGTCACGTCTTTTTCAATTTCCTCTACTAAAGAGTCAATGCGTTCAATATGCTCCCGGTCTTCTTCCTTACCAAGCGTTGTACCTGCTCCCTTAAGTTGCTTACCCAATTTTTGAAGTGGAGTTTTTAGCTCTTTAGAGGTATCAGAAGCAACATTAGCTGTTTGTTCACTGATTTCTATCAGCACTTCACCAATCTCATGACCTGTGGCTTTACCACTCTTTAAAAGTTGCTTGAGATCCTTCAGACTAGCAGCAATCTCTTTGATTTCTGGCTCTTTAGCTTTGTGTAAAGAGTCATACCACTCGTCAACCAAGCTTAAAGCTGTATCCGCATCGAGCGTAGTTAAATCTTCATCAAGCTTAGAAAGAAGTGAATCTAGCTCTTGGTTATTGGCACTGTCACTTTTTGTATCTGCTGCACTTTTGTGAGCCGCTTTCTTGCTGGAATCTTCATCATGAGTAGCGCTGTGCTTGCCCTTAGATTCTGCTTGACTAGCCATAGTGTAAATTACGTTACTAAGTTAGATAAATGTACAGGTATCACTTTATAAAGTCACTACTGTAATGCCCTCATTCTTAGGAGCCAATATAAGGTGACCGCATATACCAATATGGAGTGATTGCATATATAAGTCGTTTGAGAGAAGTGTTTTTTTATTTTCTAAGGTATGTCTGACTTGATTAAGCGTTGACAGCAGAAAGTATTTTCACTCTAGCCGATCGCAGAAACCGGGTTTTTCAACGTAGATAAGTGGTTCCATGATTGATTTTTGGACAGAAACCCGGCTTCTTTCATCGCTGTGCGTAAGTTCTGTTTAACAAAAAGGGAGGATGGCAAAATGTTAAGCCTCTTCTGTGTGAGTACTGTAATTATTAATACCCATCCTCATATGTGAATTTTCAAAAGCTTAACAATTTCCCATCAATCAATTCAGGAAACTTGAGATTTTAGTTTGTAGATATCTGATGTAAACAACAGAGGATAAATAATATGAACCGTACAATCTTATTCTTGGCAAGCTTACCCTTGATGGCTGCAACTTTCGCATCTGTGGTCACAAAACCTGCAAATGCTAGCTCATTCAACAGTCAAAGATCGCGCCCCATCCAATTAGCACACTTGAATGTGTGTCCTGAAGATAATCCAAGTCAGTTCGTCCATGCCGAAACGGACGATTTTGATGTCTATATTTGCGGAGGATCTCTTCCTAATATTTACATCGGTATACCTAAAAATGGCAGAGGTGAAATCACTCTACCTCTTGAGTACGCCAAGGGTGACACTTTTGTTGCTGTTAACGACGATTACCGTGATAATTACCGTTATGTCCTTACCCGTCATCAGCTAGCAGTTGTTCGCAATGGAAGAACAGTTTTTAGCCAAAGGGCGACATGGACGTGGTAATCAAAATGCCTTATGGACACCAAAAATTAGGTGATGAGCAAAGGTAACAACGCGGCTATCAGAAGCCAAATAACAAGCAAAGGACTCAGGAGTAATGACCGACGGCAATTCGAGACTAGGTAGTGTAGCTTCCTCCTTCTTGTTTACATTGCATTCATTAGTATTGATTGAGTTCAGTTGACCACGCCAATCCCGCAAATGGTGAAGGCTGAAATGCCAATTTTGCTCTTTTAAATCCAGAAAATATAATTGATGTTTTTTTCTCAGCTTATCCTACCGATATCACCTTAAACCTCTCTAAGGAATTTGAGAAGCAGTTGGTTTCAAAGTTACTTTCGTTGAATTAACGACAAAATATCACACTTCCTAAAATAACAGTAATAATACTTAATATATTTGTATTTAAAAATGCTTTAAATTTTTAAGTATAATGGTCTTGATTCGTGTGTTTTGGTGTTGTGTTTATGTAGCGTGGCGTCTTAAGCGTCACGTTTTTTTGTGTCAGTTATTTAATGAATTACTATATGACTATATGTGTTTATTTAGTTAAATAGATCATTATAATTAACACAAAATTGCTCATGAATCAACCACTTGACGAGGGTTCTTAAAACAGCTAAGGTTGCATTGTCGTAATTAAAACAACAGGTAGATCCAATTATGTCTAGTGAGAAACTCTGTAATGGGTTTCGTCAAAGGACTCCTTATCGGTTTAACGAAGCTTATGTTAATGGTCTGTTAGCCGCATTAATGACAGGAGTTTTGATAACCCCAGCGATCAAATAATCGAGCTAACAAACTTGCTTATCAATGTGGATGGAAATCTTGTTTTTTATCAAGCCAACAACAAACCTATTAGGGCATCGGGATCGTGGGATACTTCCTCAAACGTTGTAAGAATGCAGCGTAATACGAGTCCAGGGAGGATAAATCCTGCTTCCCGCCTTCATCCCTTGTCGCGCATCCTCAGGCTGACTCAGCCACAAGGGTTTTCGCAAAATTTTTGATAAATTTGACCCCCTAGACTCACATCTGGGTGCTTTACCATCACTCTCGATCAAGCGGCAGGAAAATTAATACCCGCTGCATTTGATTACATTCGTTATGGTGATGTTTCTAACATGCTTAAATTCAATGACTTGGCTAAAGCAGCAACTGTTTTCGGTGTCGCCTTGCAGAACGCGAGCAAAGAAATAACTTCGCGGTGTCAGCGACTGAGAAAACGGCTACATAGGGCTTCCAGATATCTATCGCAACTGTGGATTGGCGCTGCCACGACCCTCCTGGTAATTTTGTCACAACATCCTCACACTTTCATTGACGTGGCAAACGCGGCATCGGTTCCCTACGTCGGCGTAAATCTTGCTGGTGCCGATTTTGGCGAAACCGTCCTGCCCGGTACTTACGGCAAAGATTACATTTACCCTACCCATGACGAGGTCGATTATTTCATGGGCAAGGGCATGACCATCTTTCGTCTGCCGTTCCGCTGGGAGCGATTGCAACAACAACAGTTCGCGAACTTTGATGCAGCTGAACAAGCACGCATCAGCGACTTTGTGAGCTATGCCACTGGCAAGGGAGCAACGGTATTGCTCGATCCGCACAACTACGCTCGTTACTACGGCGGGCTTATCGGTCAGGATCTGCCAGCCAGCGCTTTTGCTGACTTTTGGAGCAAGCTGGCAGCCCTTTACAAGAGCAATAGTCGGGTGATCTTTGGTTTGATGAATGAGCCAAATAACATGCTGACCACGCTTTGGCGTGACGATGCCAACACCGCCATCCAAGCTATTCGCAACACTGGAGCGACTAACCTGATCCTTGTCCCAGGCAACGATTTTACTGGCGCACATAGCTGGAACGATGTGTCGGGTGGCGCATCCAACGCAGATGCGATGCTTACTATCACCGACCCAGGCAACAACTATGCTTTTGAAGTTCACCAGTACATGGACAGCGACTTTTCGGGCACAACGGACCAGTGTGTCAGCACGACAATCGGCGCGGATTCGCTCGTTAATTTCACGGCATGGCTCAGGAAAAACGGTAAGCGTGGCTTCTTGGGTGAGTTCAGCGGCGGGCGCAACGATACCTGCTATGGTGGTCTCGACAACATGCTGAGCTACATTGACAGCAATGCTGATGTTTGGTTGGGCTGGACCTACTGGGCAGCAGGACCGTGGTGGAATAATGATTATCAGAGCAGCTTATCCTCAATAGAGCCGATTAATGGTGTGGATCGCCCACAGATGGGGGTGCTGAGCAAGCATATTGGTTCGACACCAACTCCCACGGCAACCGCCACACCAACTCCC